>CALCPC010000424.1 GCA_937900975.1 uncultured Paracoccaceae bacterium | reverse complement strand
GGGCGCCCCCGGGCGCTGGCCAGCGGGGTTACTGGGCCGCACATCTTATCCTGGTGTCGGTCACCCAGCGACGCGGCTCAAAACGCGTTAAACTTTTGGGCGCCGGGACCAGGGGGAAAGAGCGATAACGACGGCCGGTATCCGACGGGTACGGCCTTGAGCCCGGCTGGGGCCGCACGGTGCGCGTCCAAGGCTGTTCCCCCGAGGTGTTCGCAGGCGTTATCGTGGCTTCCTCTGGGTTCCCCTCTGGCGCAGGCTAGCGGGGCCATTGGGCCGCACATCTTATCCTGGTACCGGTCACCCAGCCGCGCGGCTCAAAACGCGTTGTGCGTTGGTCCTTGGAGTTTCAGGACCAGGGGGAAAGAGTGATGACGATGGCCAGGATCCGACGGGCGCGGCCTTTAGCCTGGCTGGGGCCGCACGGCGCGCGCCGAAGCACGGCGCGCGCCAAAACACTGTGCGCGTCGAAGGCTGTTCCACCGGGGTGTTCGCAGGGTCTGGCGTGGCCGCTTCTGGACGCCCCCCTGGCGTTGGGTAGCGGGGTTGCTTAGCCGTACAGCTAATCTCTGTGCGGGGCACGCAGCCACGCGGCCAAACACGCGTTGTGCGTTAATCCTTTGGGCGCCGGGACCAGGGGAAAGAGCGATGACGTTGGCCGGTTTCCGACGGGTGCGGCCTTGAGCGTGGCAGGGGCCGCACGGGGCGGGCCGAAGACCAGCGCGCGCCGGGGGGCGTGGCCCTGGGGTGTTGGCAGGGTCTGGCGTAGCTTCCTCTGGACACCCCGGTTGCGCTGGCCAGCGGCGCTGGGCCGCGCGGCTTATCCTGGTGCGGGGGACCCAGCCGTGCGGCTTATCCTGGTGCGGGGCACCCGGCCGCGCGGCCAAACACGCGTCGCGCGCTAGTCCTTGGGGCGCCAGGACCAGGGGGAGAGATCGATGACGATGGCCAGGATCCGACGGGTGCGGCCAGAGCCGTTGCGGATCGCCGCATAGGAAACGGAGGTCCAGATCTCATTGCCCTGAGCATCGCGAAACGAGCGTTCCTCGTTGCGGATCAGCCCGTCTCGGATCCGACCCCAATGCGCTTGGTAGTGCCGGCTTTCCGGATGATCCTCCCCCACCAGCGTCGCGTGGTTGAGCGCTTGCATCGCTCTGAGGTCGCGCTGGAACAGCGCTTGCGCGTTGGGGTTGGCGTCGACAACCAGCCCCTCGGGGTTGAACCACAAAAGACATTGAGAGAGGTCGCGCGCGGCCATGACGCCGCGCCGCTCCCTCCGGTCGACCTCTAGCAAAACCAGCAATGGACTTGTGGGCTAGTTCACCGCGCGACTCCACCAAACTCTGGCAAGTGGCGAGGCACAAAAAGGTAAACAAAGCCGTAGTGGCGCTAGAAATCGCTGGTGATGCCCTTGCGCTCCCAATCGCCAAAACGTGTGGGCTCGGGCCCGTCGCGTCCCCCCAACTCTGGCGGCAGCGCCGGCTTTGGCGTCTCTTTGCGCCGCGCTTCCGCCTCGGCCAGGGCGCGGGCCGCCGCCGCTTTGCGTCGCGCCTCTTTTTCTGGGTTGGAATCCGTCATATCTACCTCTCTGCAGCGCAAAGTGTGGCGGCGGGCGGGCTTGGACAAGGGAGGCGTGCGATGAATGTAGCGAAGACGATGATCCTGCTGGCTGCGATGACGGCCCTGTTTCTGGCAACCGGCTGGATTGCGGGGGGCGGGACCGGGCTGTTGATCGCGCTTGTCTTCGCGCTCGCCACCAATGCCTATGCCTATTGGAACTCAGACACGCTGGCGCTGCGCGCCAATGGGGCGGAGCCTGTGACGGCTGCGAGCGCGCCAGAGTTGCACCGATTGGTCGCAACATTGGCGAAATCGGCCGATTTGCCGATGCCCAAGGTCTATTTGATCCGCTCAGAACAGCCGAACGCCTTCGCCACCGGGCGCGATCCGGACAACGCCGCGGTGGCGGCGACGACGGGGCTGTTAAAACGGCTCAACCGCGAAGAGGTCGCGGGTGTGATGGCGCATGAGCTTGCGCATATCAAGAACCGCGACACGCTGATCATGACGGTCGCGGCGACCGTCGCGGGCGCGATTTCGGCCTTTGCGACGATGTTGCAATTCGGAATGATGTTTGGCGGCAACCGCAGCGAACGCTCACCCATCGGTGTGATCGGCATCCTTCTGGCGGTGATCCTGGCGCCCTTGGCCGCGATGCTGATCCAAATGACGATCAGCCGGACGCGCGAATACGCCGCCGACCGGTTGGGCGCCGAGATCGCAGGCGATCCGATGGGGCTGGCCAATGCGCTGCGCAAGATCGCGGGCGGTGGCACGGCGGTGGAGATCCCGGCGGTGGAGCGTAATCCCGCGATGGCGCATCTTTTCATCGTCAATCCCCTGTCGGGCGCGCGGATGGACAACCTTTTTTCGACCCACCCGAACGCTGCAAATCGCATCGCAGCGTTGGAGGCGATGGCGGGTCCGGGGCAAAGCGGGCCGAAACCGGCGGCGGTCCGACGCAGCACCACGATCCCCTTTGTGCCGCGCAACCGGTGAGCGGTGATCCCGCCCGCGAGACGGCGCTTGAGCTTCTGGCCGGCGTCTTGGACACCCAGCGGACGCTGATCGAGCTGAAGGAGGCGGGGCTCGGCGCCGACATCCCGCCGCCCGCCCGCGCGCGGGCCGAGACCAGCGCGCGGGCGGTGTTGCGCAATCTGGCCCGGCTCGACAGCCTTCTCGACGGGTTTCTCAGCCGCCGCCCGCCCGCCGCGGCGCGCCATGTGCTGCGGCTGATGGCCGCAGAGATCCTGATCGACGGCACACCGCCCCATGCCGCTGTGCACTCCGGCGTTGCGTTGATGCGCGCGCGGGCCGCGACGCGGCGCTTTGCCGGCCTTGCCAACGCGGTTGGGCGGCGTCTGGCGGATGAAGGCCCGGCGCTCTGGCCGGCCTTGCCGCCCGATCCGCTGCCCGCCTGGATCGGCGGGCCGGTGCGAAAGGCGGCGGGGCGCCATGTTCTGGCCGCTGTTACGGGCGCCTGCCGGGCGGACCCGCCCACCGATTTGACGCCGAAGGACCCGGCGACCGCGCGTGCACTCGCCGACAGTCTGGGGGCCGAGCTTTTGCCCACCGGCAGCCTGCGGCTCGCCCGCCGCGGCCAGATCTCGGCCCTACCGGGGTTCGACGCGGGCGCCTGGTGGGTGCAGGACGCGGCTGCGGCGATGCCGGTGCGGCTGTTGGGCCCTTTAGCGGGGCGTTCGGTCCTGGATCTTTGCGCAGCGCCCGGGGGCAAGACGCTGCAGCTTGCCGCCGCTGGTGCCCATGTCACGGCGCTGGATGTCTCGGCGCCACGGCTCGCACGGGTGCGCCAAAACCTGGCCCGAACTGGCCTGTCGGCCGAGATCGTGACGGCCGACGCCCGCGCTTGGGCGCCCCACCGCCGCTGGGATTGCGTGCTGCTGGACGCGCCCTGCTCGGCCACCGGCACGCTGCGGCGGCACCCCGATCTGCCCTTCGCGCGTCCCGACCCCGATTTGCGCCCGCTTCTGGCCTTGCAAGCGGCGCTGATCGACCGCGCACTCACGTGGCTGAACCCCGGCGGCACGCTGCTTTATTGCACCTGCTCGCTTTTGCCCCAAGAAGGCCCACGCCAAATCGCCCGCGCGCTGGAACGCCACCCGGCGTTGGCGCGCGTCGACTTGGCACCCTTGCCCGCTGGCATCGACGACAACTGGGTGACGGAGGCCGGCGACTTGATCCTTCGGCCCGATTATTGGGCGGAGCGGGGGGGAATGGATGGATTTTTTGCAACCTGCCTCACCCTGCGTTAAGGCGACCGGGTGACGCTGGGCGCAAGCTCAGGTATCCTCACGAAAAAGCGCACGGTGCAAACCCCATGTCCGGTTCCCTTCCCTCGATCTTCGGCCGGCTTGCCCGGCTTACGGATCGCAGCGCCGACGCCGCGCACCGGGCCGTGGTGCGCAATCTGGCGGACACGCGCGGGTTTGCCGGCCTGTCGCATCTGCCGCCCTTGCGGCCCGGCGATTTTGAGCGGGGGCGGGCGGCGCTTCACGGCGATCTGGTGCTGGGCGGGCGACACTTTTCCGTGGAGGCCGCGACACCGTGGGATGACCCGCTGGACCCGCCCTTCGATCACGGGCTGCACGCCTTCGATTGGTTGCAAGACTTTGCCGCGCTGGGGTCGAAACCCGCGCGGCTGCGTGCCTTGGCCTGGTCGCTGGGCTGGCTCGACCGGTTTGCCGATGGCAGCGGGCCGGGCTGGGATGCGCCGGTGGCCGCGCGGCGTTTGGAAAACCTGCTTTCCGCGCTGCCATTTCTTGAGCCTGCGCTGACCGATCAAACCGGGGCGCGTTTGACCGACACGCTGCCCTTGCACCTTGCCTATGCGATGAGTTGCTGGACTTCTGAGCCGCTGCCGGACCGGCGGTTAAAGTGCTTGGCCGGGATCGTGGGTGCCGCGGCCTGTCTGAAGGGCTTTGAGGCAGAGGAAGCGGAGTATAGCGCGATTTTGGAGCGTCAGATCTCAGAGCATCTTCTGCCGCATGGTGCGCTGAGCGCCCGCAACCCCGCCGCAGCGCTGGCCGTTCTTGAGGATCTGATCCGCACGCGCGATGTTTTGCTGGCCGCTGGCAAGCCGCGGGGTGGCGCCTTGATGCGCGGCATCGATGCGATGGCGCTGACACTGCGCACGGTGCGCCACGGCGACGGCTCTCTGGCGCGGTTTCACGGTGGCGGCGCGGCGGGGACGGCGCGGTTGGACCGCGCCCTGGCCCAGGCCCGAACCCGCCGCCGCCCGAGCGAAGAGCCGCATATGGGCTTTGTCCGGTTGCATGGCGGGCGGGTGGTGGCGATCATGGATTGCGGGCGTCCGCCCGGGGGCGCCGACGCGGTGTCGGGCCATGCCAGCACGCTTAGCTTCGAGATGTCGTCGGGCCGGCGGCCCGTTTTGGTCAATGTCGGCCCCGGCGCCACCTTTGGCGCCGCTTGGGCGCGGTCGCCCCGTACGACGGCGGCGCACAACACCCTGGCGCTTGACAAAACCTCGTCGTCGCAGCTGACGCCGAAGGGCCGCGACGACCGGGCTGGTCCTGCGCTGTTGATGACGCGCCCCAGCATGGTCACCGTCAGCCAGGCGCGCGACCATACCGGGATGTGGCTGCAGGCCCGCCATGACGGATATCTTCAAGACTACGGTCTTGTGCATGAGCGGCGGTTTTTCGTCTCGGCCCTTGGGGCGGAGGTGCATGGCGAGGATGTGCTGCTCGCCCCCGACCAAAAAAGCGAGCGGCGCTTTCAGCAGCGCATCAAAGGCGCCGAGAAGCTGGGCGTTGCGCTGTCGCTTCACTTCCACCTGCACCCAGAAGTTGCTGTTGAGCACGACCCCGCCGCCGACCGGCTGACGCTTCGGCTCGCCAATGGTGAGCTGTGGACGTTTCGCCAAGCCGGCGGTCTGATCGAGCTTGAGACCAGCGCTTATCTCGACCCCGAAGCGCCCGAACCGCAGCGCACGCGCCAGATTGTCGTCCGGGCCCGTGCCTTGACCCATAACGCCACGCTGAATTGGAGCCTGGTGCGCGCGGACAGTGCAGCGGGGCCCGCGCGGAGAGACGTTTAGGGTGTTTCCAACTTTTCTTGTCGGTTAGGTAGATCTGACAGTCGTTTTGCGTCTAAGGCGATGCTATGGAACCCCGGGGAGCTGAGCCGCGAGGTCAGACAATGCCGTTCTCGAAATATCCAGAGGAGCTGTCGACCGCGCTTCTCGACACGCTGCCCGATCCGGTCATGGTGAAGGACGACGCCCTGCGCTATGTGTGGGTCAACCACGCCTGTGCGGCGCTTTATGGGCTGACCCGCAGTGAGATCATCGGCAAGCTTGACGATGAGATTTTCGCCCCCGGCCAATCGGACGAATGCACCGCGGGCGACCGGCGGGCGCTAAGCTCTGGCGCGATCGACGAGGCTTACCAAACGATCCACCCAAAAGGGCAAGAGCCGCGCATGACCCGCACGCGCAAGACCCGGCTCGACCTCAGCGACGGGACGCGGCTTGTGGTTGGGGTGATGCATGACGTCACCGACGTGATGCGCGCCAATCGGGAATTGGAGGAGGCCAGCCAGTTGCTGAACGCCCGCGCGGAAGAGTTGCAGCGGATGGCCGACACGGATCATCTGACGGGCTGTTTGACGCGGCGCGCCTTCGTCGACAGGGCAGAGCAGGAAATGCAGCACCGTGCATGTGGCCTGCTTTTGATCGACATCGATCACTTCAAAGCGATCAACGACACCTATGGCCACAATGCCGGCGATGCGGCGTTGGTTCATTTCACCGCGCTTGCGAAAGCTGCGATCCGCAACGGCGATCACCTGGCGCGGGTGGGCGGCGAGGAGTTCGCGGTTTTGATCCCCGGCGCCGCGCCCGAGGATCTGCGCACGATTGGCGAGCGGATGCGCACCCGTGTGGCGGCCAGCGACCTTCGGTTTGGCGGGCAAACGATCCGCATGACCGTCAGCATCGGCGGCTCAATGCTGCGCGGGGCTGGCGAGAACACCATCGATGCGCTGTTGCAGGAGGCCGACCGCTGCCTTTATGCCGCCAAGCGCGGCGGTCGCGACCGTCTGGTGCTGGCGGCCTAACGCGCTTCGTGAAAACCCTGGATCACCGAGCACCGTCTCAAATCAAAGCATTCAACCCGCCGAGGGATGCTTGACGTCTCAGGTCTTGCACGAAACGCTTTGGGTGGGCGCCGGGCCCGTTTGTCAGGCCCGCCGGTTTTCGGGCGGCGGCATTGACGGCGCCGGTCCCGCGCGCCACAAGGCGGGCCGAACGGGTGAGGTTGGGTATGGTTGACGGCTCTCGGCGGCTTCGGCGCGCGCTTCTTTCGGTGTCCGACAAGACCGGGCTTGTGGAGCTTGCCGCCGGGCTACATGGCCATGGGGTTGAGCTTGTGTCGACCGGCGGCACGGCTGCGGCGCTGGCGGCCGCGGGGTTCGCCGTGCGCGATGTGGCAACGCTGACAGGGTTCCCCGAGATGATGGATGGTCGGGTCAAGACGCTGCATCCCGGTGTGCATGGCGGCCTTCTCGCCCGGCGGGACGATCCAAACCACATGCGCGCGCTGGCCGATGCGGGTATGGTGGAGATCGATCTTCTGGTTTCGAACCTTTATCCGTTCGAGGCGGCGCAAAGGGCGGGGGCGGCGCCCGACACGATGATCGAGACTATCGACATCGGCGGTCCCGCGATGATCCGGGCCGCTGCCAAAAACCACGCCTCGGTCGCGGTTTTGGTTGAGCCCGGGGCCTATGCCCCGTTTCTCGCGGCCTTGGATGAGGGGGCGGGGACAACCACGCTGCCGCTCCGCCGGCGTCTGGCGGCAGAGGCGTTTGCGCGGACGGCGGCCTATGACGCGGCGGTGTCGGCGTGGATGGCGGCGGCCGAGGGCGATGCAATGCCCCCGCGCCAGTCGCGCGCGGGCGCGCGCGCAGCGGTCCAGCGCTACGGCGAAAACCCCCATCAGCGCGCTGCTTTCTATCGCACCAACCCGTCGCGCCCCGGTGTCGCCACGGCGGTCCAGCATCAGGGCAAGGCGTTGTCGTGGAACAACATCAACGACACCGACGCCGCTTTCGAGTTGGTGGCAGAGTTTGCCCCCGAGGCCGGCCCGGCGGTCGCGATCATCAAGCACGCAAACCCGTGTGGCGTCGCCCGCGCCCAAACGCAGGCCGCCGCCTGGCAAGCGGCCTTCGATACCGACCGGCTGTCGGCCTTTGGCGGGATTGTGGCTTTCAACACCCCGCTAGAGGGAGAGACCGCAGCGCTGATGCGCGACATCTTTACCGAGGTTGTGATCGCCCCGGGGGCAAGCCGCGCGGCCCATGAGGCGCTGGCCGACCGGGCCAACCTGCGGCTTTTGACCACCGACGCGCTGCCCGATCCGGCAGCGCCGGGGCAAACCTGGCGCGACGTCGCGGGCGGGTATCTCTTGCAAGATCGGGACTGCGGTCAGATCGGCGGGGAGGATCTGACGACGGTGACCGCGCGCGCGCCCACCGATGCCGAACGCCGCTATCTGCTGTGTGCGGGGCGGGTTGCCAAACACACCAAATCGAACGCCATCGTTTTTGCCCGCGACGGCGCGACTGTGGGCATCGGCGCGGGTCAGATGAGCCGCGTCGACAGCGCCGCGATTGCCGTGCAAAAGGCCGTTCGGATGGCCGACAGCCTGGGTCAAACCACGCCGATGACCGAGGGCGCGGTTCTAGCCTCCGACGCCGTTTTCCCGTTTGCCGACGGGCTTCAGGCCGCAATCGACGCCGGAGCGCGGGCGGTGATCCAGCCCGGCGGCTCGGTCCGCGACGCAGAGGTGATCGCGGCGGCGGATGCGGCGGGGATTGCCATGGTGTTCACCGGCATGCGCCATTTTCGGCACTGACATGCGCACGGCACCCCGGCTCCTTTTGCTGTCGGCGCTGATCGTTCTGGTGCTTGACCGGGCCAGCAAGGTCGCCGTGGTTGCGTGGATGGCCCTGGCGACCCGGATTCAGATCGCTGTCGCACCGCCCTAATTGGTGTTTCGCATGGGCTGGAATACGGGCATCAATTTCGGCCTTTTCGGATCGGGAAGCGAGGCGATGCGCTGGGCGCTGATCCTGCTGGCGCTTGTCATCTCGGCCGGTCTTGGCGTTTGGGCCTGGCGCGCCGCGGGGTGGCGCGTGCCGGTCTCGGCGGGGCTGGTGATCGGCGGTGCGCTTGGCAACGTCTGGGACCGCGTGCAATTCGGGGCGGTTGCCGACTTTCTTAACATGTCGTGCTGTGGCATCCAAAACCCCTATACATTCAACATCGCGGATGTCGCGATTTTCATCGGCGCCTTCGGCCTGATCCTTTTCGGCGGCGCGGACAAGGAGGCGTGACGGGCGTGGCGATCTTGGCTAATAAGGGGGCCATGGGATTGCGGCCGGTCTGTTTGCTTTTGTTTTTCGTCGCGGCCTGCGGGAGTGGCGACGACACCAGCCTGGCAGAACGGCTGACGGCGGGCAGCGTCCAAGCGCCCGATGAGTTTCGTGTGCTGCCGCAAAAGCCGTTGGAATTGCCCGAGGATTTGACAACCCTGCCACAACCCCTGCCCGGGACCGCGAACCGAACCGATCTGACGCCGCAGGCGGATGTGGTTGCAGCGCTTGGCGGGCGGCCGGGCGGCGCGGCCAGGACGGCGGGCGACGCGGCGCTTTTGTCGGTTCTCGGCCGACAGGGCGTGGACCCCGGGATCCGGTCCCAGTTGCGGGCCGAGGATGCGGAGTTTCGCGCGGACAATAAGGGCCTTTTGCTAGAGCGTCTGACCGGGCGCGACACTGAATTTGCGGTGTATGGGCCCCAGCGCCTGGACCCGGAGGCGGAGTATCGCCGGCTGTTGGCCATCGGCATTCGCGTGCCCCCGCTGCCGGGGAACTAGTACAAGGCGGGGGTGATGCCCGGTCTTGTCGTGGCGTGCTACCGGCAGTCAGCCGCGTGGACTTGTAAGGAAATCCTCTTGGCCGACAACGCGCTGACGACCCGTCTCGCAGAGTTTCCAAATCCGCTGGTGGCGCTTTTTTTGGCTTTGGACGCCCATAAAGACTATGCCGTCAGCGTCGGTGCGCTGCAAACGATGGTCGATTTTCGCGGCCAGAAGCTTGGCGGGCTGAACCTGAGGGGGCGGCATTTCTACCTGTCCCGACCTTTTGTCGAAGGCCACGGCACGCCAGAGATGATGGCAGCGCATGGCTTTGTCTGGCGCGTCCACAACGCCGACCACCAATACTGGCGGCGCGACGGCCTTGCCCATCACCAGGATTTCAAGGCCGCCATCGAAGACATGACGGGCGTGCCGATCTAGCGGGCGCTGCCGGCCTGCCTCGGTCTTCCGCTCAAAACCGCGTGTGCGCCTTGAGACGGGCCCCAGCGCGCCTACCTTTCTGCAAACCGCGGGAGTTGCCGATGCTGCGCTGGATCTTGTGCTGTCTTACCTTGTTGCCGCTGCCCGCGTTGGCGCTGAACGACGAGGTGACGGTGTTTACCTTGGAAAACGGTCTGCAAGGGATCGTGATCGAAGACACAAGGGCGCCGGTCGTCACCCATATGGTCTGGTACAAAGTCGGCTCTGCCGACGAGCCACCGGGTAAGTCGGGGGTCGCCCATTTCTTGGAGCATTTGATGTTTACCGGCACCGATGAACTGGCGCAGGGTGAATTTTCGCGGATCATTGCCGACAATGGCGGTCAAGACAACGCGTTTACATCGTTCGATTATACCGGGTATTTCCAGCGCATCGGGGTAGAGCGGCTGCCGCTGATGATGAAGTTGGAGGCCGACCGGATGCGGGATTTGCGCCTCGACCCAGCCGTCATCGTGCCAGAGCGCGACGTGATTATCGAGGAGCGGAACCAGCGGGTTGAGAACAGCCCCGCCGCCCTGTTTGGGGAGGAGCGCGCGGCCGCGCAATACCTCAACCACCCCTATGGCCGGCCGATCATCGGTTGGCGCCACGAGATGTCGGTCCTGACCCGTGAGGACGTGATGGCGTTATCCGAGACGCATTACGCGCCCAACAACGCAATCCTGATCGTCGCGGGCGATGTGGATCCAAGCACCGTCCAAGCGTTGGCAGCGGAGCACTACGGACCACTCGCGCCATCGGATTAGCCGCCCCGCCTGCGTCCGACCGCGCCGCCGCAGCGTGCTGCGCGGAAACTTGAGCTTGTCAACGACCAGATCGGCACGCCTTACGTTATCCGCACCTATCTCGCGCCAAGCCGCAAGCCCGGCGCGCAGGAAGAGGCCGCGGCGCTGCGCGTCTTGTCGAGCCTTCTGGGCGGCGGGATCACCGGCCATTTGCAAAGCAGGCTGCAGGTTGCCGAGGAGATCGCGCTCGACGCCGGTGCGTTCTATTCGCCGCTTGCCTTCGATCAGCAAACCTTCGGGATCTATGTCGTCCCCCGTCCGGGCGGTGGGCTGCGGGAGGCGGAGGCGCGGCTCGATGCCGCGATCGCCGCGTTTTTAGAGGCGGGGCCAGATCCCGAAAAGCTTGCCCGCGTCAAAACCCAGATCCGCGCTGCGCAGATCTATGCGCTCGACAACCAGCAAGCCCGGGCCAGCCGGTACGGTCGCGCGCTGACGGCGGGGCTGACGGTTGACGATGTGGCGGCCTGGCCCGAGACACTGCAGGCCGTGACAGCAGAGGATGTGATCGCTGCCGCCCGCGCCTTGTTCGACCCTGGTCGGGCTGTGACAGGCTACTTGATGCGCCAACCCCAAGACATGGAAGGATCGGCGGGATGATGCGTCTTTTGCTAGCCCTTCTGCTCCTGACCTTGCCCGCGCAAGCGATGGACATCGTCGAGGTGACGTCGCCCGGCGGCACCCGGATTTGGCTGGTGGAGGAAGAAAGCATCCCCATCGTTTCGGTGGAGCTGCATTTCGCCAGCGGTGCCCGGCTGGACCCCGACGATCAGCTTGGCGCGACGGCGCTGATGACCGGGCTGTTGGAGGAAGGGTCTGGCGACCTCGACGCCCAGGCCTTCGCCCGCGCGCGGGAAACCATCGCGGCCCGCTTCGGCTTTGACAGCGGCCAGGACGGTGTAACCATCTCGGCCTCGATGCTGGCGGAAAATCGCGCCGAGACCATCGACCTTCTGGCCACCGCGCTGTCACAGCCCCGCTTTGACCCCAGCGCGGTAGAGCGGGTGCGCGCGCAGCTTTTGTCCAATATTTCCGCCGCCGAACGCGACCCCGATCGCATCGCGGGTCGCGCCTTTATCGGCGCGCTGTTCCCCGATCACGTCTATGCCCGCCCGCGCAACGGGACCGAGGCGACGGTGTCGGCCTTGACCGTCGACACTCTGCGCGCGGCCCATGCGCGCGCGCTGACCCGGGACCGGGTTACCGTATCAGTCGTCGGCGACATCGGGCCAGAGGACGCCGGCCGCATGATCGACCGGCTTCTCGGCGCGCTGCCTGCAACCGGCCCCGCACTGCCACCCCGGGCCACGGTGTCCGCCGGTGGGCCCGACATCGTGATCCCCTTCGATGTGCCGCAATCCATCGCCATTTTCGGGCATGAGGGGTTGGACCGCGACGACCCCGACTTCATTCCGGCCTTTGTGGCCAGCACAATTGTCGGCGGCGGCGGCTTCGGATCCCGCCTGGGGGAGGAAATCCGCGAAAAACGCGGGCTGACTTATGGGATTTACGCCAGCCTCTCGCCCCGCGATCTCGGCGCGCTCTACCTCGGCTCGGTGTCCAGCGCCAATGACCGTATCGGCGACGTCGTCGATCTTGTGCGGGCGGAATGGGCGCGCGCCGCCGCCACGGGTGTAACGGCCGAGGAACTGGCACAGGCCAAGCGCTATCTGACCGGCGCCTATGCGTTGCGCTTTGCCTCGAACGGGCGGATCGCGGACGGCTTGGTGGGGCTGCAGCTGGCCGACCTGCCCATCGACTATGTCAACATTCGCAACGATTTGATCGAGGCTGTGACGCTAGACGAGGTCAACCGCGTCGCCGCCCGGCTTTTCAAACCGGACGCGCTGCGCTTTGTCATCGTCGGGCAGCCGACGGGTCTCGTCCCAACCGAATAGGCAACGGGGGCTGGTCTCTCACCGCGCTACATGCTATCCCTTGTGGTGTGAGCCTCGATGA
>CALCPC010000423.1 GCA_937900975.1 uncultured Paracoccaceae bacterium | reverse complement strand
CCATACAGCAGGGTGATAAAAAATTTTTCGGATCGAAATCTTTAGCGTCAGAACTCCAGTAACGTGAATCGAACTCGAGAGACGTCATCAGCTGGATAATAGTCCTGCGTGGGCCTGCTGCCGCGGAGCGCGGGCGCGGGGTTGTGGGGGGGCGGCGGGTTCTTCGGGCTGGGGTCCGGGCGGGCGGCCCCACTCCGGGGGCGAGCGGGGCGATCGGCGGCACGATCCTTTTGGCCTCGCATCTTCTCGGCGCTGCAGGCGGGGCGCTTGCCTTTTTGCTGCGCCGGATGCTGCCGGTGGCCCTGATCTTGCTGTGGATCCCCGAACCCGGATCCGCGCATGCGCCCGAGGGGACGGTCGCGACGGTCGGGATCGATGCCGAGGATCGCCTGGTGGTCACCATCGAAACCCATCTGACGGCCTTTTTTCTGCGAGAGCCGTTGGGCGTTCTGTCCCCGGCGGCCCGCACCCGGCTGGCGGGGCTGTCCGACGCCGATCTGCAGGATTATATCGACGGCGGCGGCGCCTATATCCTTGCCGGCACCCGGCTCACCGCAGGTGGCACCGCCTATTCGCCAAACCGTCTGCGTGTGCCAAGCGTGGCGCAGGTGCGTGCTGCGGGCCTCTCGACCGACCCCCATACCGATGCGATCCCGCTGGTTCTGGTCTTCGACGCGCCGGTCACCCGCGATGCCGCGCTGACGCTGACCTTGCCACCGCTTCTCGGCCCGGTTCAGTTGGCGGTGACGGTTTGGGGGCCGCTGGCGTCGGTCCAAACGCTGGCCCCCGGCGCTGTCTCGGCACCGTTTGAGGTATCGGGGCCGCCCGTGTTTTTGACGCGAGCGCTCGGCGCGCTGGAAGATGGGGCCTTGCATGTCGTGCCCTTTGGGTGGGACCACGCGCTTTTTGTCGGTGCGCTGGCGCTGGCGCTGCCCCTGTTTTGGCCGGTTCTCGTGCAGGCCAGTGTCTTTACGCTGGCCCATTCGGTAACGCTCGCCGCCGTTGCCTTGGGCGTGATCCAGCTTCCACCGCTTGGCGTTGAAATCGCCATCGCGGCCTCCATCGCGCTGATCGGGTTTGCCAATGTCCATGGTTTCCGCGGCGCTTCCCAGCCCGCGCTGACCCGGGCGCGGCTTGGGGTGATCTTCGGCTTCGGTCTTTTGCACGGGATCGGCTTCGCTTGTGCCTTCGCCGCGCTCGGCCGCGACGGGCTGTGGGTCCCGCTCATCTTCTTCAACCTTGGGGTAGAGCTTGGGCAGATCGCCGTCATCCTGGTTCTTTTGACGGTTTTTGCGCTGCTCCCGCGGGCCGCGCGGCGTCCAGTGCAGATCGGGGGCAGCGCCGCAATCGGGCTGATCGGGCTTTACTGGACGGTGGAGCGGGCGGCCACCGCGCTGTGACGGTGCTGCAACTTTTCCTTCTGCTCACCGCGCCGGCTGTGGGCGGGACACTTGCGCGATGTGTCGACCGCTCCCGGCGGCCACGGTTGAGGGCGCTGCGGGTCGCGGTCGCGGCGGCCGCGATGGGCGGTGTGGCGGGCGCGCATAAGGTGGCCGACAGCGCCGCCGGGCTTGGCGCGGCCAGCAATCTAGGCAGGGTCCAGATACCGCAAGCCGCGCGGCCACGGTTGAGGGCGCTGCGGGTCGCGGTCGCGGCGGCCGCGATGGCGTTGTGGCGGCCGCGCTTCTGGTGGCCGACAGCGCCGCCGGGCTTGCCGCGGCCTGCTATCTCGGCTGGGTCCTGATCCCGCTCGCCGCGCTTGACCTCAGGATCCGCCGACTGCCCGATCCGCTGACGGCGGCGCTTGCCAGCGGTGGCGTGTTGGCAGTTTTGGCGGGCGTCGGGCCCACGCCCTTGCAGGCCTTGATCGGCGGGCTTGGCGGCGGGCTGGCGTTTTTGGCCATCGGCTGGGGCTACCGGGTTTTGCGCGGGCGCGAGAGGCTTGGCCTTGGCGATGTAAAGCTTGTCGC
>CALCPC010000422.1 GCA_937900975.1 uncultured Paracoccaceae bacterium | reverse complement strand
CCAGAATGCCCCCGAAAAGAAGCAGCCAGTGCGCAGCGGATGCGGTGCGGAGGCGGTCGGGGATCACGGTCTGTCCTTACGTTGGCGGTTGAAATCCGTGTGTCAGACTTTTAAATGTCTGACAAATGAAATTAGTGTCTGACAGATGAAAATCGACCGCAGTCAACCGACCGCGCTGTCCGCGCGGATCGCAAAAACCTTGCGCGATGCGATTGTTTCCGGCGCGCTGGTTGTCGATCAGCGTCTGCCATCGGAGGCGGAGCTGGCCGACACGTTCGCCGTCTCGCGTGCCACGATCCGCGAGGCGCTTAAGCGTTTGGCTGCGCAATCCCTGATTCGCACCGAACGCGGCGCGCTTGGCGGTGCCTTTGTCCGGCATCTGTCGTATGAGGATGCGCGGGCGCAGATGGTCACGACCTCAACCCTGTTGCTGAGCATGAACGAAGTGGGGTTCAACACCGCCTGCGAGGCGCGCTTTGCGTTAGAGCGGGCCTGTCTGCCGCTGGCCGCCGCACGGCGCGAGCCCGCGCATCTGGCTGTTTTGCAACGGGAAATCAACCGCCAGGCCACGCCGGACCTGGACGATGTGGCGTTTTGCGCCTCCGACGTCGCGTTTCACCGGGCCTTGGTGGACGGTGCCGGCAATCCGGTTCTGTCCTACCAGCTTGCCGGGGCCATCGAGGCGATGCAGCCCCTGATGAACATGGTGACCTTTACCGCCCGCTCGCGCGCCGAGATCGTGGCGCTGCACAGCGATGTCCTGACAGCGCTGACGGCACGGGACGCGACAGCCGCGGCGGGGCATCTCGACCGGTTGGAAGCCTACACCAAAGACCTGGCCGAGCGTGTTCGCACGGCCCGCGACAAAGCCAAGCCGCCGCGCGTGGCCAGTTGATGCCCGTTGACCGTGCGTCAAAAGGCAGCACAGCGATTTGCCATCCTGCGCTGCCTCCCCGATTACGCGGCCAAGATCGGGCTTACCGCCGGCCCCGTTTGGACCGGCGCCGCTCTGCTTAAGAAACCCAGCGCAGCGGACTGCCATCATAAGGCGGCCGTCGCCGGCGCGGGCTGATCGGATGTTGGGCTAAAAAAGCCGTGTCGCCTGGTTTTTCACCCGCCGAATGGGGATTGAGGAGGACAGCGACGCGACACCGGGCAGCTTGGTCAGCCGGCCGGTCAAAAACCGCTCAAACTCCTCAAGATCGCGGACGGCGACGCGCAGAAGATAGTCAAAGCCACCGGTCATCAGCCAGCAATCCACCACTTCGGCGAAGGTCTGCACCGCCGCCTCGAACGCCTGCAACCTGTCATCTGTCTGCTGGTCGAGCCGGATCGAGCCACAAACGCTGACGCCACCGCCCATGGGCCCCTCATCGCTCCGTGCGGTGTCGCCCGTGATCACGCCCGCGGCCTCCAACCGGCGCACCCGTCGGGCGCAGGGCGTCGGGGACAGGCCGACACGCTCGCTTAACTCCTGATGGGTCAGCCTTGCGTCGGCATGCAGCGCGCGCAGGATCTTGGCGTCGGTTGCGTCCATTGC
>CALCPC010000421.1 GCA_937900975.1 uncultured Paracoccaceae bacterium | reverse complement strand
GCTGCGCGCGAAGTCGATGACCTTCTGCGCGCCTGGAAAAAAGGGCATCTCGGACGAGCAGCGGACCAAAAGACCGGGATGCGCGTCGATGGCGGTTTGGATCCGGGCATTGGCCGCGGCGTCGATGCCGAAGGGTTTTTCGCCGAGCAGGTGTTTGCCGGCGGCCAGGATCTCGGGGTAAATTTGGTCGTGCAGGTTGTGGGGCACGGCGCAATAGACCGCCTCGACCGCGTCGTTGGCCAAAAGCGCGCGGTAATCGTCGGTCGCCTGCACGACCGTGGGCACATTGTCCCGGAACCAGCCCGTCAGCGCGGGATCGAGGTCGCAGACCGCAACGATCTCGGGCCGGGCGCGCGTGTCTTTGAGATGCAGCCAGCGCGCGGCGGTCGACGCAAACTCTCGCCCCATAAGGCCGCAGCCGATCACGCCAAAGCGCACGGTTCGGGTCATGGGATCATCCGCAAGGCGGCTTCGGCGCCAGTGCCATCGTGGACGACGGCCATCAGCGCCTTGGTCATCGCGGCGGGGTGGGCGTGGTGGATGACGTTGCGGCCATAGACGATGCCCTTGGCCCCTTGGCCCATCAGCGCCTCGGTCCGGCTTAGGATCTCGGCGTCGGAGACTTTGCCGCCGCCGCGGACTAGCACTGGGATCCGGTTCGCGATCTCGATCACGCGGTGATAGTCGCGGACGTCTTCGCAGGGGTCCGCCTTGATGATGTCGGCGCCAAGCTCCACCGCCTGACGAACCAGCGGCAGGATCTTGTCGATATCGCCATCGACCATATAGCCGCCGCCCGCCTTGGTGTTGTCCTGCATCACAAGGGGTTCGACCATCAGCGGCATGCCAGTTTGATCGCAGGCGCGCTTTAGACGGTTGATGTTGCGGATGCAGGCGGCGTGAACCTCCGGCTGATCGGGCAGCATCAGAAGGTTGACCACGACCGAGGCCGCGTCCAGCGCCAGACCCTGTTCCACCGGATCGGCGATCACCTCTGAGAACAGGGTGCGGGGTAAGGGATTGCCGTAGACATTGGCGATGTCCGTGCGCAGGACCAGCGCCGGGCGGTCCCGGCCCGGGAGCGCCTGCAAGATCGGCGCCGTCCCGGGCGGCAGTTGGATCGCATCTGGGGCCGCCTTGGCGACGGTGTGGATCGCGGTGTGCATATCCTCGATCCCGCCGAGGAACCCCCGCTCGTTAAACATTCCATGATCGATGGCGACGTCAAAGCAATGGCCCGACGGGCCGAAGAGCCGGTTCATCCGTGCGGCTTTCATGGGTCTCCTTTCGCTGGGACGGGGGGCGGAGCCGGTCGCCGCTTTCGGTTGCGAAAAAGCAGGCAGTCATCGGGCTGAAGTCGATGCCGGCGGTCGTATCGGCGGCACAGTCGAAATCGTTGGGCATCTTCACGACCACGGGCCGCTGAGCGAAGCGTAAGGTGACAAGGGTCTGATCCCCGGTCATCTCCACCGTAAAAGCCTTTGCGTCGAACTGGCCCTGGCCGGCCGCAACGACGCTGCAATCCTCGGGCCGGAACCCGACCGTGGCGGCTGGCGTATCGGGCAAATCCGGCGCCGGCAGCGTGACCTTGGCGCCCGTGAACATGCCATCGCGGATCGCGCCTTCGATGAAATTCATCGGCGGAGAGCCCATGAATCCCGCCACAAACAGGTTCGCGGGATCCGAATAGACGGTTTTCGGCGTGCCGAGTTGCTGCAGCGCGCCATCCTTCATAATGGCCACACGATGCGCCAGTGGCATTGCCTCGATCTGGTCGTGGGTGACGTAGATCGTGGTGATGCCCAGCGTGTTTTGCATATGTTTCAGCTCAGCCCGCATATGGCCGCGCAGCTTGGCGTCGAGGTTCGACAAGGGCTCGTCCATCAAAAAGACCGAGGGGCGGCGGACGATGGCGCGGGCCAGTGCGACGCGCTGGCGCTGGCCGCCGGAAAGCTGGCCGGGAAGCCGGTCCAGAAGATGGGCAAGCTCCACCTGCTCTGCCGCGGCGGTGATCTGCGCCTCCATCTCGGCGCGGGGGATTTTGGCGACCTTCAGGGGAAAGCCGATGTTCTCGCCCACCGTTTTGTGGGGGTAGAGCGCGTAGGATTGGAACACCATCGCGATGTCGCGGTATTTTGGCAGCACATCGGTGACGTCCGCGTCGCCGATCATCAAGGTGCCGGCGCTGATGCTTTCCAGCCCCGCGATCATCCGCAAAGCGGTCGATTTCCCGCAGCCCGAGGGCCCCAGCAGGACCAGAAACTCCCCCGGTGCGACGTCGAGCGAGAAATCCTTTAGCGCGTGGAAGGCGCCGTAGAACTTGTTCATCTCACGAATTGAGATGCTTTTGGCTGACCCCATGCCTGGCTACCCTTTTACCGCGCCCACGAGCAGGCCCTTGGAGATGTATTTCTGCAAGATCACCGCCAGCACGACGACCGGGATGATCATGATGATGATGGCCACCGACATGGTCCACCAGAGGATCCCACGCTCACCCGCGTTCATCGCCGCGACCAGGATCGGGAGGGTTTGCGCCTTGGAGGTGGAGAGAAAGAGCGCGAAAAGATACTCATTCCACGAGAAAATCATGACCAAAAGCGTGGTCGCCGCAAGGCCCGTGCGGGACAGGGGCAACACGATCTCGCGGAACGTCATGACCATGGTGGCGCCGTCCAGTTGCGCACTTTCCTCCAGATCGCGGGGGATGGAGTTGAAAAAGTCGAACATCAGCCAG
>CALCPC010000420.1 GCA_937900975.1 uncultured Paracoccaceae bacterium | reverse complement strand
CGATTATATCGCCGGGCGCGACAGCACCGGCGCGCCGATCCGCGACGGCCGCGACATCCGTGAGGGGGATTGGGTGACAGTGTATCGCGCAGGCGATGTGATCCCGAAGGTCCGCGATGTGGATCTGTCCCGGCGCCCCCCTGGCGCCACCCCTTACCGGTTCCCCACGACTTGCCCCGACTGTGGCTCTGCCGTCATCCGCCCCGAGGGCGAGGCTGTGGCCCGCTGCACGGGCGCCCTCGTGTGCCCTGCGCAAGCCGTTGAAAGGCTGAAGCATTTTGTCAGCCGGGCGGCCTTTGACATCGAAGGTCTTGGCGCCAAGCAAGTCGAGGCGTTCTACGCGCTCGGCTGGATCCGGGAGCCTGCCGACATCTTCACGCTCGAAGCCCGCGATGCGACAACGAAAACGCTGGAAGATGCAGCGCCGCTTCGCCGGTTGGCGGAGGAGGCTGAGGGAGCAGCGCGGGAGGGGCCGCGAATGGCCAACGCCGGACCAGCGCCGGATGAAACCGCCAGGGCGGGTGCGCCGGACGGCGCCGATCCAACGCCAAGCGGCGCGGCCGAGGCAGACTTGAGAAAGCAACAGGATGGCTGACAGGACGCCTCAAAACTGCGGTGGGCAGCGCCGACCGGCGACATCGCGGCTGATGCAGAGCGACAATGCGTCTGGCGCGGTTGCACCCCCCGGCGGCGCTCTGCCCCGCGCCACGGCGCCCGCGCACGCGGCGCAGGCCTGCGCGCCCTCCGATGCGTCCAAGGGTGACAACACGGCCAAGACCGCCGCTCCCCCCCCAAGGCCGCGCGCCAGCACCGATCAGTCCACCACAGACGCGGGCGTTGGTCTTCGCGCCGACGGCGCCGACCCCAAGACTGAACGTGCCAGCGGTCTGCCGCCAGAGGACCCCAAGCGCGACAGGCTTCCGGCAGAGAGGCCAATCGCGCCGGGGGCGCCCGCCATGCCGGCGCCGAAGCCAGAGCGGCCCCACAACACTGTGCAGCCCGGCACAACCGCGCCCGCCGGGGCTTGCACCATCGCACCAGCGGCGACACCTGGCGTCGCCAGCGTGCCGAGCGCGGCGCCAAAGCGCGGCACCGCGCTGCCGCGAGACGGCGCAACATCCGACACTGCGCACACCTGCATCGGACAGAATGTCAGTGGCGGGGCTACGGCCCAACCCCTTGCGGGGGCACAAGAAAAGCCCGCGCCGCCCGGTGTTCCGGGGCGCGGGGCACCCCAGTCCCTGACACCAAAACCCGCGATCCCCTGGCCCGCCGCCCAGCAATCCCGCGCGCAACAGCGTGGTGCTGGCCGGGTCAAAGCCGCAGAAAGCCATGGGCCGTCATCCCCTGCCAAGCCCCCCCCCGATAGGCCGCCGGTGGCCGCGGCCCGGGTCCCGCGCGATGCGACGGTCCGGGCAGAGACGCCGTTTGCGGATGGCAGAAAGGGTGCAGACAGCGCAGCGACAGAGGGTGACGCTGCAGCACCCGAATTTGGCCCAGTCGATCCCGGCGATGCTCCTCGCGGCGGGCTTCGGGCGCAGCTTGCGCCGCTCCTGCAAGGAAGCGGGCTCGATCCAAGCAGCGCCCCAGAGGCGTTTTTGGCGGAGGTCCGCGCCCGCGGCGCCCTGCCGCTGGCGGACCAGCATGGGTGGGGGGCACGCTCCGCCGAGAACCTTTTCGCGGCAATCCGCGAAAAAGCGCGGATCCCGCTGGCGCGGCTTATCTTCGCGCTCGGCATTCGGCATGTGGGCGAGGGGTCCGCCGGGCTTTTGGCGCGCAGCTTCGGCACCTGGCCGGCGTTTCGGGCGGCGATGGAGGCTGCAAGCGATCCCGAAAGCGCGGAGTGGGAAGCGCTCAACGCCATCGACGGGGTTGGCACCGTGATGGCCGGGGCGCTGGTCGACTTTTTCCAAGATCCCGGCACCCGTGCGGCGCTGGACCGTCTGGTCGCCCATCTCGACATCATCCCAGCCGAAATCCCGGCATCCGAAAGCCCGGTTGCTGGCAAAACCGTTGTCTTTACCGGCACGCTTGAGACCATGACCCGCGCGGAGGCGAAGGCACAGGCCGAGGCGCTGGGCGCCAAGGTCTCGGGCTCCGTCTCGGCAAAGACGGATATTTTGGTGGCGGGGCCCGGGGCGGGGTCGAAACGCACTAAGGCCGAAACGCTCGGCATCGAAATCCTCAGCGAAGAGGCGTGGCGGGAACGCGTCGGGTGCGCCGCGGCCGACCGGAGGCGCTATTTCCGCTTTTTGCGGACCTGACGGGGCTTGCGGGGATCGGTCCGAAGATCCGCGCAGCCTTGGAACGGCCCGGGATCACGCGGCCGCGGGACCTTTTGCTGACGCTGCCCAGTTTGGTGATCGACCGGCGGGTGCGGGCGACCCTTGCCGAGGCGGTGTTGCCCGGCGTCGCGACCGTCGCGGTGGAGCTCGGCGCGCACCATCCGCCAGCCGCCCCCGGGCACCCCAACCGCGTGATGGTGCGCGACGCGCGCCTTAGTTTTCAAGTTGTCTTTTTCCGCGCACAGGCCGCTTGGGTCCGTCAGACCCTGCCAAGCGGGCAACGTCGGATTGTTTCGGGCAAGGTCGAGTTTTTCGACGGGATCGCGCAAATGCCGCACCCCGATCACATCTTGCCCGTCGATCGCTTGGCCGATTTGCCTGATTTTGAGCCTGTATTCCCGCTGACCGCAGGGGTGACGCAGCGGGTGATGGCCCGGGCGGGTGGCGACGCTGTGGACCGGGCGCCGGATCTTGCGGAATGGATCGCGCCGTCGCTTGTTGCTGCCAAAAACTGGCCGACATGGCGCAACGCCCTGGCAATGGCGCATGCGCCGGACGGGGTCGAGGCGCTTTCGGCGGCGGCGCCGGCGCGCGCGCGGCTCGCTTATGATGAGCTTTTGGCCCACCAGATGACCCTGGCGCTTGCCCGGGCACGGGATCGTGCCGCGCGGGGGCGTGCGACGGCGGGGACGGGGGTGCTGGGGGACAAGGTTTT
>CALCPC010000419.1 GCA_937900975.1 uncultured Paracoccaceae bacterium | reverse complement strand
CCGGTCCGATCAGCTCTGCCAGCCGCGCTTCCACGTTCATGTGAATGTCTTCAAGGGCGGTGGAAAACTGAAACGTACCCCCCTCAATCTCTGACAACACCGTGAGCAGCCCTTCCCGGATCGCGCCCGCATCGCTATCGGTGAGGATACCGCAGGCGTTCAGCATGGCGGCATGGACGCGGCTACCCTCGATATCTTGCGGGGCCAGCCGGCGGTCGAACCCGATGGAGGCATTGATCGCCTCCATGATCGCATCGGGGCCGGCGGAGAACCGGCCGCCCCACATGCTGTTGCTGGATGTCTCTGCCATATGTACCCGTCCCGCGACCGAAACCCGATAGACCAAGGACCCGCCCAGATGCACCGCCTGATCCTGCTAGCGCTCTACACGGCCCTGACACTGACTGCAAACAGCGCCCTGGCGGGCGGTGTCGATCGAGAAAAGCTGGCGGAGATGCGCAGCGGCGACATGCGCAAACTGATCTTGATGGAGACGCCCGGTGCGCCCGTGACCCTGACCTATTTGACCAAGGACGGCGCCGAGGAAGCGCTGGCCGACAGCAATGGCAAGATCCGGATCGTCAATTTCTGGGCCACATGGTGCGCGCCCTGCCGGCAGGAAAAACCGGCGCTCGACGCGCTGGAAGCCGCGTTGGGCGGCGCGGATTTTGAGGTGATTGCGCTGGCCACCGGGCGAAACTCCCTCGACGGGATCGCCCGGTTCAATGCGGAGGTGGGCGTCGAGCATCTGAAAACCCGGCTTGATCCCAAAAGCCTGGGCGCCCGGCAGTTCGGCGTGATGGGCTTGCCGGTCTCTGTGATCCTGGACCGTGAGGGGCGCGAGATCGGGCGGTTGATCGGCGGCGCCGACTGGAATGCGGACAGCGCGCACGAGATCATGCGCTATCTGATCGGCGTCGGCAGCTAACGGCTTTTCGCTTGCCCCCGTGCGGGGCGTGCCTAGATTTATGGATTTGGGGGCGAAAGGACTTGGTCGAATGCGTCTGATATTTATCGGTTTTCTCATCGCGGCGATGCCGGCTTTGGCGCAGGAGGCGGACACGCCCCCCGTTGAAGAAAGCGTGGGTTTTTCATTCTATATCGTGCAAGGCCCAAGCCTGGCCGTCATCGAAGAGGTCATGGTGGCGAAGGGCGGCGGCGCTGGTGCCGATGTTTGGCAAGTCAGCGCGTCCGAGACCTGTGCCGTCGCGCTATCGGCGACGGTGGCGTTGCCGAAACTGATCGGCAAGCGCAATCTTTCGCAAAGCGATGTCGAGATATGGGAGACGATGCTGGACGCGCTTGAGGCCTACCAGCAGCGCCATGTCGCGATCGGGCGGGAGGCGGCGGCGGCCGTCCGCGCAGCCAGCTGTGGCGCGGAGACCGAGACGGAGCCCGCGCAGACGCTCGACGCCTTGCTTGAACCCTTTCGGGAGAAATCCCGGCAGCTAGACGTGGAAACGGAAAACGGCCGCACCCTCGGCGTCACCTTGGAGCGGACAGCGCCGAGCTAGGGCCTTTTCCGTTCAAACTGGGTCAGCCTTTATCAGAAAACGCGTTCAAGATCAGAGGCATGGTGATCTTGAGACAGCGGTTTCTGGTCCAATGTGAACGGACATGGCTTAAAGATCGGCCACCGCGCGGTGGCGCGGACAGGTTACAAGATGGTCGTTCACAAGCCCGGAAGCCTGCGCAAAAGCGTAGACAATCGTCGGCCCGCAATACGTGAAGCCCCGTTTTTTCAGATCGCGGGACATCTTCTCTGACATGGGCGTTTTTGCCGGTACGTCCTCGATCCGCTCAAACGCGTTTTGCACCGGCGCGCCGCCGACATGATCCCACAGCAACGCCGAAAACCCCTCCTTGGCCTCGATCTCAAGGTATAGCTGCGCCGAGCGGATCGCGGCCTCGATCTTGCCGCGGTGGCGCACGATGCCTGGATCCGCGAGCAGCCGCGCGATTTCCGCCTCACCGAACGCTGCGACCCGTTCGGGGTCGAACCCGGCGAAAGCCTGCCGAAACGCCGGACGTTTTTTTAGAATAGTGATCCAGCTTAGGCCCGCCTGGAAGCCGTCGAGAATCAGTTTTTCCCAAAGCGCGCGGCTGTCAAACTCAGGTACCCCCCATTCTTCATCGTGATACAGACGATAAAGCGGTATATCCCCACACCACGGGCAGCGGTTTTCCATCAAGTCACCCCCTAGATCTGGTCAATGAGAACAATTTTAGAACGAATAGGCAATATTAACGAACGGTTAACCATCCGAACGGCACCCTGAGAGGGCAAACAGCATCCGAGGGGGATGGCATGGACTTTCAATCAAGCGATGGCGACGGGTGGCAGCGGGCCGGTGCTGCGCTCCGCCGACAGGAGCGGGTGCTGTTTCAGCGAATTTCTGAGCGGAATCAAACCCGCGACCTGGTCACCCGCGCGATTGAAGAGGATCGCGTCCTGCTCGCGCTGCAGCCGGTCGTTTTCTCCCGCTCGCCCCATGTGACGGCGTTCCGCGAGGGTTTGGTGCGCATCGCGTTGGAGGATGGGACGGTTCTTTCTCCCGGCGCAGTGCTGCCGAAAATTGCGGGGCTGGCGCAGGCCGCACAGCTTGATATCGCGGTGCTGCGGCTCGCGCTCACGGCGCTGGCGCGGGATCCGGCGCTCCGCCTCTCGGTCAATGTATCGCCGGCTACGATCTCCCTCGGTGGCTGGTTGGAGGTTTTGGCGGCGATGCACGCGGAGGCGCCAGAGCTTTGCTATCGCCTGATCGTGGAGATTACGGAAACGGCCAATCTGGCGGAGAACGACCATGTCTGCGCCTTCATCGAGGCCGTTCGCCGCACCGGCGCCAACATCGCCTTGGATGATTTTGGGGCCGGCCAGACGGCCTTTCGTTATTTTCGCGAATTGCGGTTCGACATGGTGAAGATCGATGGCGCGTTCTGCCACGGTCTCGCCCGGGACCGCGATGCCCAATGCCTGGTCCGGGCGCTCGTCGGCGTCGCCCAGCACTTTGAAATGGTCAGCGTGGCAGAGCACATAACCAACGCCGAGGATGCCCAAATGGCCCAAGATTTGGGCGTCGACTGTCTTCAGGGCCATTTCTACGGCGCCGCGATGGTCCCCAATCCAGCACGCCCGGCCGCCGTGAACGCCAGCCCGACACGGCGCAGCTGCTGCGCGCGGAGCAGTGCCCGACGGGTGGTCGTTTGCCGTGAACCCGGCG
>CALCPC010000418.1 GCA_937900975.1 uncultured Paracoccaceae bacterium | reverse complement strand
GTTCCGCCGGGCGATCATGGCGGTCTTGATTTCGCCGATGATCGTGCCGCTGATCATCTCGGCCGCGGGAATGTACTTTTTTTATTCCCGGATCGGGTTGCAGGGCACATACCTGGGCGTTGTGCTGGCACATGCAGCGCTTGGCATCCCCTTTGTGATCATCACTGTCACCGCGACGCTGGTGGGGTTCGACCGCTCTCTGACGCGGGCCTCGGCCTCGCTCGGCGCCGACCCGGTCAGGACGTTTTTCAAGGTGCAGATGCCGCTGATCCTGCCGGGCGTGATCTCGGGCGGGCTGTTTGCGTTCATCACCTCTTTTGATGAGGTCGTGGTGGTGCTGTTCGTCGGCTCCGCCGGGCAGAAGACGCTGCCTTGGCAGATGTTCACCGGGCTGCGCGAGCAGATCAGCCCCACGATCCTGGCCGTCGCCACGCTGCTGGTTGCGATCTCTATCGTTTTGCTGAGCGTGGTGGAGGTGCTGCGCCGCCGGTCCGAACGGCTCCGCGGCATGTCGCCCGGTTAGCGGGCTTTGGCGCCCGGCGGCATTGCCAGGCAAAGCCGCAGACCCTACATCGCTGTCGAACGCGCTGGAAAGGTCGCTATGCCCGTTGTTATCCTTTTGGTCGTCCTGACGGTCGCAACCGCCGTGGCGATCCTGTATCCGCAGGTCCGCATCGCCGCCGTCGCGGTCATTGTCGTGTTTCTCGGCTTGACCGGGATTTACTTCACCACCTCTGGCACCTCGCTGACGGAAGAGCGCAAGCTTGATGTTGCGTCGGTGGTGCTCGACGATGTGGGGTTGAGCGCGGCCCAGGGCTTTTCCCGGCTCAGCGGACGGGTCACGAATGCCGACGCGACAGCACAGTTGCGCAGTTTCAAGATCGACCTCAGGCTTTTCGACTGTCCCGAGGAACAGTCGGCGCTGGAGGATTGCGCCGTGATTGCCGAGGATGACGGGATTGCGCGGGTGGACGTGCCGGCCGGCCAAACCCGCAGCTTTGAAAGCGTCCACCGCTTCACCGACCAGCCGCCGCTGAAAGGCGTGCTGCGCTGGGACTTTCGCGTGCTCGACGCGGACGCATCGCTAGGCCGATAACGGCCGGCACCGCATTGCTCGGCCGGTGACTGCCGCCGCCGCGTTGCTCGGCCGGTAGCGGCTTCCAGACCCGGCCGCCGGACCGCACGCGCCAGCCGCCGCAGGACCTGCAAAGCCGGCACCGCCCCTGCCCCGTTGCCGGCAAGTCGGCTTGCAACGGCCCGCAATCGGTCGATGCGCCGCGCAGCGCGTTAAAGCATTATCCCTTCAAAGCAGGTCAGCTTTCATCGGAAAACGCCCTAGCGCCCGCCACCGCGCGCAGGTGTCCAACGGTGGAGCCACACGGGCGAGGCCGGCGCGCCCATGGGGTCGGTCAGCGTCAAGCGCAGTTCGGCGACCTCTGCCGCCTCGACCAACAGCACGAACGTGACCCGAAGCCATCCCGTTTCGGCCAGCGGAAAGGCCGCAAGGCCCACGGCCTCTGCGCCCATGCCATCAACCCTCAAATCGGGCACCAGATCGGTTCGCCTTGTGTCGAAATCAACGACATAGCGCAGCCCCGGTCCATCATGGACCAGCCCGCTCCGGCTTTGCAGAACCGGGGCCAGGCCAGCCAGGGGCGGGGGGGCGAGCGTCCAGACGATGTCATAGTCAAAGCGATATGCCTGCCCTTGGATCAGCGGGGCGGCGGGACGCCAAAACGCAACTTGGTTGTCGAAAAACTCATCGGCCGTCGGAATTTCGACCAGCATCACCGCGCCGGGCCCCCAATCGCCCCGTGGCACAACCCGGGCCGAAGGGCGTCGGTGATAAGCGGCCTCGCCATCCTGAAAGTCGAGAAATCCCCGCGGCGTTTGGTACAGGCCATAGCCCGCCGGGCCGGTGTCCGAAAAGCTGGACGTCTGCAGCGTCGCGGGGTTGGACAAGGGGCGCCACAACGTTTCGCCCCGCCCGTTTTGGATCCAAAGCGCGTCGCTGTCATGCACAGCGGGGCGGAAATCATCGGCAACGACCGCGCGCAGCGGACCCTTGAAATACATCGATGTCAGGGGCGCGATGCCAATATCGGCAAGCGTGCGGCGCGGAAAGACGGTGACGGAGATCTGGGTCACCGTCTCGACCCCCGGCAAAAGGTCGAGGCGAAGATAGGCCGTCAGTGAGGGGCTGTCGATCACCGCCGAAAGCCAGGCACCGGCCGTTGCGGGCGGATGAACGCGCAGCCGGACAATGCGCGGAAACTCCTCGGGCGCCGCACCGCCTGTGCCCAGCGCCAGGGCCCGCGCCGAAAGGCCATAGACCATGTCCTGGCCGATAGCGCGAAAATAGCTCGCGCCCTGCATCACCAAAACCTCATCCATCCGCCCCGGGGCATTGATCGGGTGGCGGATGCGCAGGCCCGAGAACCCGGCCCCCGTCGCAGACCCCGGAGGAACGGCGTCGAAATAGCGGCTGTCAAAATCGAAGAGATCCGTCGAAAAAGGCACTTTCGCAATGCCCGCCGCGGTTTCGAGATCGATGTCGACCGTGTCTTGGAAATAGAAGCCCGGCGGCAACAGGTCGACGGCGTAATCCGGCCCCAGCGGCAACCCCCCCGATACGCCCGGAACCGTTCGGATGCCCCGGTAGCTGTCATACGTCAGCGTGTCGAAAGGCGCCGGCAGGGGCCTTCGGCGGCCATCATAGGGGGCTGTGGCAAGGGCGCGCGCGGCCTCCAGGAGATCTTGGTCAACGCTCTCCGCCGCGACCGGACGCGGCGCAAGAAGCGCCAGCGCGGCACCCGCAAGAAACGAACGCCGCCCAATGGCGCCCCCGCCCCACAGCCCCTGTCCTAGCGCAATTGCAGGGAGAGGCGCGAGGTCCGCCTGCGCCTCGATGGGGCCAGTCGGGCGCCGCGGGACCACATCGGTCGCCGCCACGGGTGGCTCGGGCGCTGGGGGAGGCGCGAGGTCCGTCTGGGCAACGCTCGGCTCTGGGGAGCGCGGGGTGTTCAGCCTTGAGGCCGCCGCCGATGGGCCGATGCGCGCGTCCGGCGTCGGGCTATCCGCCCCCTTCTTGACAATGATCCCGGTCACATCGTCCCCCCTTGCGTCTTTCCGCTGACATTTGCCGAAGCGCGCGCTAACGTCCACGGCCTAAGCTTGAATTTGCCGACCGAGACGCAAGAACGTGATCGCTGCTGCGCCCGACCCCGTGACCGAGCGCCCGCGCCAGATGCGGGTCGTGCTTACTTTTGCGGCCGCAACGGGCCTTCTGGGCCGTGGGCTTGCCGCCGGGTTGGGAATGGCTGGACTGCCGGTTCTGCTGCCCGTTCTGGTGTTTCTGGCGGCGGCGGGTCTGGCGGGGGCGGCGCTTTGGCAGCACTATCCCCATGACCGGCTGGGCCTCTGCAATCTGGCAACTCTGTTGCGCCTCGCGCTTGCAGCAGCGGTTGCCAGCGCCGTCCTGCAGCCCGAGGGGACCGGCTGGGCCGTCGCGGGCTTGGCCGCCGCGGCGCTTCTGACCGATGGGGTCGACGGCTGGCTGGCGCGGCGCAGCGGTCTGCGCTCCCGCTTTGGTGGGCAGTTCGATATGGAGGTTGACGCAGGTCTTGGCCTTGCGCTTGCGCTTTTTGCGCTAACAGCGGGGAAAGCGGGGCCCTGGGTGCTTGGCCTTGGGGTATTGCGCTATCTTTGGATCCTTGCGGGCCGGGTTTTCCCCTGGCTCACCAAAGATCTGCCCGAAAGCCTTCGGCGCAAGGCCGTTTGCGTCCTTCAGATCGGGGCCCTGCTGGCGCTGGCCACACCGCCCGTGACAGGCCCGCTTGCCCTTGCGATCGGCCTTACCGCGCTGGCGCTGCTGCTTTGGTCGTTTGCTGTGGATGCGGCTTGGCTGTGGCGGCGGCGGCCATGACGGCGCTTCGGCTTCTTGCGGCGGCGCTGGTCCTGCACTTGATCCTGGCGCAACCCAACCACCCCGCAGCCCTAACCTGGCAAACGCCGATGATCGTTGCGCTAGAGCTTCCAGTTCTTCTTGCGCTTTTTGCAGCCCTGCCGGCGCGGCACTGGGCCACGACCTGGGCTCGCGGGGCGTTTACACTGATCGTTGCCGCCATCGCCCTGCAGAAACTTGCCGATTTTGCGATGTTCACGGCCTTCAATCGCGGCTTTAACCCCCTGGTCGATATGCCCCTTGCCGTCGCGGGCTGGCGGCTTGGATCCGGTGCGGTTGGCCTGCCCTTGGCGGTGTTGGCCCTCTTGGCCGGGCTTTTGGCGATTGTCGCTTGCGCGCTTGTGTTTTGGTGGGCGCTCGGTCAATGGGCGGCGCTGCGCCTTCCTCGGGGCATGGGGGCGCCGGTTCTGGGCATCGCCGGACTTGGCACGCTTCTTGTTGGTGCCGAGGTCGGGCATCGGATGGGGGCTTGGTCGCTGCCCGCAACCCCGCCCGGCACCGCCTTTACAACCCGCGTCGCGGTCGAGCGCGCGGCGACGCTGCGTCAAACCTGGCGCGATCTTGGCACCTTTGCCAAAGCGGCCGAGCAGGATCCGATGGCGGGGCGGGCCGGACTTCTCGACCGGATCGGGCAGCGGGATGTGCTGCTGACTTATGTCGAGAGTTATGGCCGGGCCAGCCTGGACGGGCCGCTTTACGCGCCGACCCATCGGGCCACGCTGCGCCAGGCGGAGCCCGGGTTGCGGCGGGCGGGCTATAGCCTTCGCTCCGCTTGGCTGCGGGCGCCGATTGTGGGGGGGCAAAGCTGGCTTTCGCATGCAACGCTTGCCTCTGGGCTGCGCATCGGCGACCAGTCGCGCTACGGCGCCTTGCTGGCAAGCGGGCGCCGAACGCTTTTCCACATGGCAACGGAGGCCGGTTTCGAAAGTCTGGCCATTATGCCGGCCATCACGCTCAACTGGCCAGAGGCGCGTCCGCTCGGCTTTACCCGGGTCTTGGACGCGGCGGCGCTGAACTATGCGGGGCGGCCTTACAATTGGGTCACCATGCCCGATCAGTTCACGCTGCGCGCGGTAGAGCAGGCGCGCGCGGCCGCGACAGCCCCGCTTTTTGCGCAGATCGCGCTGATCTCCTCCCACGCGCCATGGGTGCCGATCCCCCCGATGGTTGGGTGGGAGGCGATCAATGACGGGCGCATCTTCGATCAATGGGCCGATGACGGCGATCCGCCTGAGGTTGTTTGGCGCGATCACGACCGGGTCCGCGCGGCCTATCGAAGCGCTGTGGACTACAGCCTGACCGCAGCCCTATCCTTTGCCGCGCGCCAGGCCGACGATCCCCCCCTGATCGTTCTTCTCGGCGATCACCCGGCCGCGGGCTTTGTCAGCCAAAGCGACAGTTTCGACGTGCCCATACACATCATCGGCCCCCCCGAACTGGTCGCGCGGATCGAGGATTGGGGCTGGCAGGAGGGTTTGATCCCCGATGGCGCGCCGGTCTGGCCGATGGCGGCGTTTCGCGACCGATTTCTGGACGCCTTCAGTTCGGGCCCGGCCGGATGACCGCGGCGGGGCCCGCGGCGCGCGGCCCTGCGCGCGTCACCCGTGCGCGGATGCTCTTTGGCCTCCGCGTTTTGGCGAGCGTCACGTTGCTTTGGCTGGTGCTGAGCAGCGTCGGCAGCCAGGAGGCCCTTTCGCGGCTGACGGCAGCAGAGCCTTTTTGGATCCTGGCCGCGCTGTTGTTCCTCGCCCTCCAAACGCTGTTGAGCGCCTGGCGCTGGCGGATCACAGCCGCAGCGCTTGGTCAGACGCTGACCGGTCGCCGCGCCGTGCGGGAATACTGGCTGGCGCAGCTTTTGAACCAAGTCTTGCCGGGCGGCATCCTTGGCGATGCGGGGCGCGCGCTGCGCACGCAGACCGGCGTCGGCCTTCTGCGCGCCGGCCAAGCGGTGGTGGTTGAGCGGATGTCGGGCCAGTTCGCGCTGTTCGGCGTGCTTCTAAGCGCTGTGGTCTGCACCGCGCTGGTGCCGGGTGGGCTGGACTGGCCGCGCTGGTGGCCGGGCGGGGTTGTCCTTGCGCTGCTTTGCGTCCTTCTCCTGCCCGGCGCGCTTCTTGGCGCGGCGCGGCTTCCCGGCCGCGTCGGACGCGGGGCGGGGGGCCTGGCAAAGGCGTTCTCGGCAGCCCTTTTTGCGCCAACCCTCTGGCCGCGTCAGCTGTGCCTCAGCACCTTGACCGTTGGGTGCAACATCGCGGCCTTTGCCTGTTGTGCACGGGCAACAGGCACGGATCTGGGCCCGGCGGCCGCCGCCGCGCTGGTGCCCTTGATCCTGCTTGCCATGCTGATCCCGTTCGCCATCTCGGGCTGGGGGTTCCGGGAGGGCGCGGCAGCCGCATTGTGGCCGCTGCTTGGCGCACCGGCGGAGGCGGGCGTTGCGGCCAGCGTTCTTTTCGGGCTGACGCTGCTGGTGGCCAGTTTGCCCGGTTTGCTGGCGCTGCTGCAGCGGAGCGGCGCGTGACGGGGACGCGCCTGACCCTTGCCGTTCCGGGCGATCTGGCCAGCCGCACCGGCGGCTATATCTATGACGCCCGGCTTTTGGAGGAGCTTCGCGCCAAGGGGATCGATGCCCGGCACCTTGCGCTTCCCGCCAGTTTTCCGCGCCCCAGCAAGGCGGATATGGACAGCGCCTTTGACGCGCTTTGCCGGGCCGCGCCCGATGCCCCGCTTTTGATCGACGGTCTGGCCTTTGGCGCGCTTGACACAGCCAGGCTCGCCACGATTCCCGCACCGCTGGCGGCGCTGATCCACCATCCCCTGGCCCTAGAGGCCGGGCTGACGCCAGAGGACGCCGAAGCCTTCGCGCGGCGGGAGGCCGCGAACCTGGCCCATGCGCGGATCGTGATCGTGCCAAGCCCGCATACGGCCAGCGTGCTTGCGCGCGACTTCGGCGTGGCGCCGTCGCGGATCACAGTCGCGCGCCCCGGACGCGCAGAGCTTTCAGGGGGAAGCGCCGCGCCAACATCGCCGCCCCTTATCCTGTCGGTTGGGATGCTGGCGCCGCGCAAAGGCCATGACGTGCTGATCCGCGCGCTTGATCAGGTGACCGACATCGCCTGGCGGGCCGAGATCGTGGGCCCCGCGCGCAACCCGTCGACGGCCGCCGCGCTGCAGGCAGACATCGCGGCGCGCGGCCTCTCGGATCGCGTCACACTTCTGGGCGAGGTTTCGGCGGCGGTGTTAGAGCAACGCTACCGCGCGGCGACGGTTTTTGCGCTAGCCACGCGGTATGAGGGGCATGGCATGGTGTTCGATGAGGCGATGGCCCACGGGCTGCCGGTGGTGGCGACCCGCGGCGGGGCGGTGGTCGAGACGGTGCCCGCTTGTGCCGGGCTTCTTGTCGATGTCGACGACGCGACCGGCTTTGCCGAAGCGCTGCGCACCGTTCTTTCCGATCCAGCGCGGCGGCAAACGCTCGCCCGCGCCGCGCGCGCCCACACAGAGGCCCTGCCGCGCTGGACCGACACTGCGGCGCGCGTGGCCGCGGCGCTGGCGCTCTAAACCTCTGGGGTCAACGCGCGCTGCGCCGGCTTTTGTCGCGCGCCCCAGACCCTTCGCGGCGCGCATTGGTCGGGACCGACGCTTAGAGCAAGTTCCGTTCACATTGGATCAGAAATCGCTGTCTCAAGATCAGCAGGATGCTGATC
>CALCPC010000417.1 GCA_937900975.1 uncultured Paracoccaceae bacterium | reverse complement strand
ATGCGCTAGATGACGCCTTTTCAGGCGCGCCCAACTGCCCTTTGCGCGCCGGTGCTTGGCTTGTTCCGCGCCCGCAGTTTGTCAGATCTGTCGCCTAAGGAGTTGAGGCCAAACCATTCCAGCGCGCCAAGGATCTTCGGCCCATGTTCGGGGTCGAGCCGTAGCTCTTCGAAAGCGTCGAAAAGGGCGCTGCGGGCCGCCATGACGTCGGCGCCATAGTCGATGCCGATATCGGCGACGAAAAAGGAAAAATCCCGCGTGAAGTTCGAGACCATGTCGACGCTGGAAAACGGGATGATGTGGAAAACGCCATGCACGTCGCGCAGGCTGACCGAACGCACTGTAAGCTTCTCCACCCCGCCCGTCACGCCGCCGACCGTGATCACATCGCCCACATTGATCGCATTCTCAAACTGGATGAACACCCCTGTGATGACGTCTTGGACCAGCTTTTGCGCCCCAAAGCCGATGGCCAGGCCCAACACCCCGGCAGAGGCGAGCAGCGGCCCGATGTTGAGCCCGATCTCCGCCAGGCAGAACATCAGCGTCAGGATCAACAGCATGATGGTCAACGCGTTGCGCAGCAGCGTCAGCAGCGTCAGCTCCCGCGCCGTGGGGGGATGGCCGTAATCGGGGTTGAGGCGGTAGTCGACCCAGGAGGTCATGGCGAGCCAAAAGACAAACGAGACCGTGACCATGATCGCGACGGTGAAAAACGCGCTGGTCGCGGCCAGTCCGCTATCGCTTTCAAGCCAACCGTCAAGATCGAAGGCATTCATCGTGTTCAGCGTGTAGCCAAAGACAGCCAGCAGAATGGCATAGCGCAGCAACACCAGCGCCTTTGGCACAAACCGGTTGAGACGGTTTTCAAGCAGCGGCAGCCGCTTGGTGATCTCTTCCGGCAGACGGATGCCATAAGCGACCGCCCGGCTTAGAAGGCTAGAGACCAAGGCCGCGACCACCAAGGCCAACGCTATTTTGCCCGAAGCGGCCAGCGTGTCGAACACGACGAAGGAGGGCCGCGTGGTGACGACAAAGAACATCCAGGCGATATAGACCAGCATGAACCAGTGCCACCGCCGGGCGAGCGAAACCAGAAACCCACCGCTTCGGCGCGCGGGTTTCGGCGGTTGCGGAGAGACCCCTTCGAGATCCATCGGCTCGGCGACCGGGGGGGCGATGCGGGTCAGGATCCAATCGACGACCGAGGTGCGATAGCGGAACACCAGATAAATCAGATAAAGCAAGACGAAGGTGGCGATGATCGCCGATACGCTGCGTCCAGCACCAAAGCCGACGCCTTGAATGATGATCGGCACGATCACAAGCTGCCCGTAGCCAATAACGCTCATCAACACATTGACCACACGGTTCAACCGCCGCGCGCCCCAATCGGCCAGCGGCAGCAGCCGCAAACCGCCGGTCGTCGGCGAGAAAAACGCGCGCACCACGACCTTGATCGATTCAACGGCCAGGAACGCGTTGAGATACATGGATTGTCGGATCCCGATGGACCCATACTCCCCCACCGCCAAAACGGTGACGGCATAAGCGATGGCCCAGGACAAAAGCACAATGGCCGTGTCGAGGATCAGAAGGGCCACAAACAGTAAAACCTTGGTCGGGATCGACCCCGCATGGGCCACCAGGCCCATCCGCCGCGACAGGGGCGACAGCACCAAGCGAAGGCTTAGAAACACGGCAAGCGTCAGACCGATGACCAGCGCCAGATCGATCAGCGCGTCGAACAGCACCTGAAGCTCCGTTCCGCGCAGCCCGCGATAGACGGCGTCGGCGTTCTGGATCTGGCGCCAGGCGTCTTGCAGTTGCATCGCGCCGTTCTCGGCGATGGATTTGGTGGCGGTGGCCACCTGGCGGGACAGCGACACGCGGGGCGGCTCGGGCGCCGCTGGCGCCGCCTCTGCGGCGGGTTCCTCCGCTTCCAGCGCCTCGATCAGACGGGTGCGCGCGGCCTCGTCCTTAAGAACGTCAAGGAGGGGGGACAAAACCTCGGCCTCGCGCGGCGCCGCGTCTTGGGCAGCGGCGGGGGACAGGACGCCCGTCAGCACGACAAGGATCAAAAGAAGCGAACGCAAGGCCATAGGCACCGGGCTTTTCTTTGGGGCGTTCCGGCCGAACCCTGGCGGTCGCGACGACCAGGCCGGCGGGCCAGGCGCGAACGCGGACCAGGGTCGGGTCGAAACGCGCAGATCGGTCTGACAGACTAACCATTGTGGCGGGCGGCACAAGCCCCCGGACCGGCGGCGGCCCTAGCCGCCCGCGAACAACGGTTGGCTCGATGCGACCGCGAAGGCAAGCGCGACGCCCAGCGCCAGGCCCGCCGTTTCCGGCCCCATGCGCTGTGCCGTCCAGCGCCCCATCAACCCGTAGACAAGGATGAAAAGAACGCCGACAGGCAACACGGTGAAAAGCAGGCCGAAGCCGAAAGGGTCGACCAGCATCGCGGTGGCAAGCGTTGCCAGCAGCACAAGCCGCGCCAACACCCGGCGCCAGATCTTCTGGCCGTAGGTCAGCCAGGCGGCGGCCAGCATCAGCGGCAGCGTTCCTAGCCCCAGCATCAGCATCAGGGCAAAGCGGGGGCCCATCGGCAGAAAGGACGAGACATAGCGGTCGAGCGCCGGGGCAACGGCGCCGAGCCCCCAAACCAGCAGGAGCGCTATGCCCCAAAGACCGGGCCGGGCCGGCCGCCACCCGGCGCGCCAAAGAAGAAAGAGCTGCACCCCGCCCCACACCGCGGCGAACACCGCAAGCCGCCCAAAGCCGAGCGCGCCGGGCAGCCGCTCTCCCACCAGCGTCGCGGCGGCGAAGGCGGGCAGCGCGGGCGCTGCGAGGATCAGGACAAAGTGCCGCGCGGTCAGCCGCAGCGGCGCCGGGGCCCGCGCCGGCAGCAGCCGCGACAGCGGCCAGTAAAGCGCGAGGAGCGCGGCAAGCAGCATCAGCACCGCGGGCCCGATCCGAACGGCATCGACGGTCTTTCCCGGTGCGATCCATGCAGCGGCCTCGGTCAAGGTGACGGGGTCGTATAGGACGCCGACATGTTCCACGCCCGGGGCGGCGACCGCCCGGCGGGCCGTGTTGCCCGCGACCACGGTGTCGCCCTCCTCCGCGCGCGGGTCAAGCTGGCGCACCGCGTCCAGCGCGACGGCGCGCAGCCGCGGCTCCCACGCGCCGGACAGGATCAAAAGCCGCGCGGGCGCGGTCGGCGTCACGGCCTCGGAATACATCGAAACAGCGACGACCGCGTCGACGTCTCGACGCTCAGCGGCGGCACGGATCAAAACGTCGGTGGCCATGGAATGGCCGAGCAGATCGACCGTCTCTGCACCGGTCAGCGCCTGGGCCGCGTCGATGACAGCAAGGCTTTGCTCGACCAATTGCCGCGTGGTCCCCTCTTCCCGCGTGACATCGGCCGACAGCGGCTCTGCGTTGCGCCCGTGGCCCGGAAAATCAAAGGCGACCACGGTGCGGCCGGCGCGGGCAAGCGTCAGACCGATGGCCTGCATAAACGCATGCGAGCCCGCGAAGCCATGCCCGATGACCACCAAACCCTCCGGCTCGCCCGCCGGGCGCATCACCACCGCCGGCGCGGGGCCCAGCGTGACCCGTGCAACGCTGACGCCCGCGCGCGCGCCCTCCAGAACGGTCAGCGCGTAAAGCGCGAGCCCGGCAAGAAGAAGGGTGGCGGCAAGAAGGCTGGTGCGTCGCATGGCCCGCTACATATTCCGCCCCGACGAAAGGGACAGGCGCGCGCGGGGTGTAGGGGCCAGCCCACCGCGAACCTGGCACCCGCTCGGAAAGCGCCAGGCCTAGGCCAGCAGCCCAAGCGGCGGCCGACTGGCGCGGCGGCGGCGACACCGGCGGGGGGAGGATTGGGGCGCGATGGAAGCAGGCTAAAGGGGATATCAGCCGCCGCAATGGCATGGGCTCGGCGAAGGCCCCAGGGCTTGGGGCACTTCTGGCCGCGGGGGCCCCGGATCGCCACCGGGGGTGCGCGGGGGTGCGGGTCCGGGCTTGCCGGGGCAGTGCCCGCCCCAGCGGCGGGGCAAGGATCGGCGGCGCCTTAAAGCGTATCGTGAAAATCCTGGGCCCCAGGATGCGGCCTAAAATTCAAGAAAATTTTACGCGTTATTGTGCTCATGATGTCCAGGTGTTTCACGAACTGCCGTCGGTCAACGGCGGGGTCAATGGCGCCGATGGCACTGCGCGACAAACCTGACCCGCCGATCGCGGCCTGACATCACGGCGCCCCCGGCTCTCCATAAAACCGCGTGTTTCCTGGTTTGCGGACCCTGCTTTTGGCACCGCCGGTGGACATATTGCAGCCGTCGTCAGCACCCACAGGGGGGCTGGGGCGCCTGTGACAAGCGTCGGCTGTATCCGCGCCACAGGACCGGAAGGGATGACGGCGCACCGCAGCCTTTGCCCGACGGGGCGGTGCGCCCAAGGCCCCCGTTTGCCGCCCGCGCGCGGCGGGCAGCACGGGCGTATGGGCGCCGAGGCCCGTACTGCGTGGCGGGTACAGCCGTAAGGGGTGCGCCGGCGCGGGCCCGGGTTCGAACGTTTTGTGAAACACCTGAGGCATCAAGAATCCCAGAACGCTCTGAAATTTCTGATTTTTGGCCGCGAAAGGTGGTTCAGGTTTCTCCCGAACCGCCTTAGCGCTGGCAGCGCGGACAGTAGAAGCTGGACCGCGCCGATTGCACGCGACGGCGGACGAAGCCCGCGCACCCCGGCCGCTGGCACGCCTCCCCCGCGCGGCCATAAACGGCGAAACTGTGCTGAAAATAGCCAAGCGCGCCGTCCGCCTGCCGATAGTCGCGCAGCGACGAGCCGCCGGCCGCGATGGCGTCCCGCAGCGTTTCGCGGACCGCCCGGGCCAAATCCTCAAGCCGCGCCTGGGAAATCCGGCCAGCGGCGCGCAAGGGAGAGATCCGCGCGCGCCACAGCGCCTCGCACACATAAATGTTGCCAAGGCCCGCGACGTTCCGCTGGTCCAGCAGCGCCGCTTTCACAGCGCTCCGCCGACCGAGAAACCGGGCCGCCAAATGCGCGGCGCTGAACGCATTCCCCAAGGGCTCTGGCCCAAGCGGCGCAATCAGCCGGTGCGCCCCCAACGCCGCCGTCGCCGTCAGATCCATGGCCCCAAAACGGCGCGGATCGTTGAAGGTGATCACAGCGCCGCTGGCGAGGTGAAAAACGACATGGTCGTGGCGCGCCCCGCCGCCCGGATCATGGAGGAACGCGCCAAGGGCATCGCCCTGCCCCGCGATACCGATCCGGCCAGACATGCCAAGGTGGATGAGAAGCGTCTCTGCGCTGTCCAGATCGGCCAGCAGGTATTTCGACCGCCGACGCAAGGCCAGCACCCGCACACCGGTCAGCCGGGCGGCCATGTTGGGCGGAAAGGGCCAGCGCAGGTCGGGCCTGCGCACCTCTGTCCGCGCGATCACAGCGCCGGTCAGAACGGGGTCGAGACCACGGCGGACCGTCTCAACCTCCGGAAGCTCCGGCACTGAAGCGCTTTAGGCCTTCTTCATATTCTCTTTGATCTGCTGATCGACCTTGTTGAGCAGCGATGCGCTGGTCACGACGTAGCCGATCAGCATCGCCCCCGTTATGCCGGTCAATGTGATGGCAGCAGCGATTGAAAGACCCATGAGACCTCCCGTAAGTTAGACCGGACCGCCACAGTCCGATCAGATGACGTAAAGCGATGTAAACTTACATTTACACACGCTGCGAAAAACGCAAGGGCTTTCCGGCGCCGCGACATCGCGCCGGAATTGAGCTTTCCGCCCCCAACCATATAGTCCTGCCGATCCCAGCGCATAGGAGCCGCGTGATGTCAGACCCCGAAGCGACCACCCATTTCGGGTTCGAAACCGTGGCGGAGGCCGAAAAGGCCGGGCGCGTGCACGGTGTCTTCAGCTCCGTCGCCGCGCGCTACGATCTGATGAACGATGTGATGAGCGCGGGCATCCACAGGCTTTGGAAAGACGCGATGATGGATTGGCTGGCCCCCCAGCCAGACACGCGCCTGATCGATGTCGCGGGCGGCACCGGCGATATCGCGTTCCGCTATCTCGACCGCGTCGGCGGCGCGGCGGAGGTCACAGTTCTGGATCTGACCGAGGACATGCTGACCGAAGGCGCGCGGCGGGCCGAGGCGACCCCGCACCGGGATGCCCTGACTTTTGTCGCGGGCGATGCGATGGCGTTGCCGTTTGAGGACAACAGCTTTGACGCTTACACAATCTCGTTCGGCATCCGAAATGTCACGCGGATCGACGCAGCACTGGCCGAAGCGTTTCGCGTCCTGCGCCGCGGCGGCCGTCTGATGATCCTTGAATTCAGCCAACTTCCCAACCCCGCGATGCAGTGGATCTATGACCGCTATTCGTTTAACGTGATCCCGACCATGGGGCAGGCGATCACCAGCGATCGGGCGAGTTATCAGTATTTGGTCGAATCGATCCGCCAATTCCCCGATCAGGACCGGTTTGCCGGCATGATCCGCAGCGCAGGGTTTGAGCAGGTGGCCTATCGCAATTTGTCGATGGGGATCGCAGCGCTGCACGCGGGCTGGAAAATATGACCGGTACGGGCCGCGGCCGGCCCCGTTTCCGCCTAACCGGCCCCCATGGAACCGGATCCCCCGCGCCCGGCTCGCTCACGCCCGGCCGTCTGACGACGGGCCCTCTCACGACAGGCGCGGTCTCTGCACAAAACCCCTCCCGGGCGCGGCACTGCGAACTGCCAAACTGTCAACGCCCAACCCGCCGCAGTCTCAGCTAAGATGCGGGGTCCCCATAATATCTGGCGGCTGATCCGAACGGGTGCGACGTTCGCGCGTTCGGGCGCCATGCGCCTGGCACTGGAGGCGATGGACGCCCCGCCCGCGCT
>CALCPC010000416.1 GCA_937900975.1 uncultured Paracoccaceae bacterium | reverse complement strand
GCCGAGCAGATCTGCCGCGCTGCCGTTGCGCCCAATGCAGGTTTGTGCGGCATTGGCCGCGGCGCGGGCGGGATCTGCGAAAACCGGGCCGGTCAGATCGGTCGGGAAAAAGCCTGGCGCCAGTGCGTTGGCCGTAATCCCGTCGCGGGACCAAGCCTCGGCCATCGCGCGTGTCATTTGTCCGACCCCGCCCTTCGAGGCGCCATAGGCGATGCCGCCGGGAAAAGCACGCTCGGTTTGCAGCGAGGCGAAGTTGACGATGCGCCCCCAGCCGCGCGCGCGCATGTCTGGCACCAAGGCTTGCGCCAGGAAAAAGGGCGTCGAAAGGTTGAGGTCAAGCGTCCTTTGCCAGCCTTCGGCAGTGACGGCATCCGCCGCCTCGCGCGTGTTGACACCGGCTGCATTGATCAGAATGTCGGGCGGGCCGAACGGTTTCGCCGCGGCCGTGGCCACCGCCCCCATAACGCTTGGAATGCCAAGATCGGCGGCCAAAACAGCCGTCTCTCCCACGGTTTCCGCCGACCAGGCCTCCAGCGCCGCGGCCCGCCGCGCGATGCCGACGACCCGGGCCCCTGCCCCGGCCAGCGCCGTTGCCAGGGCCTGCCCGAGGCCCGCGCTGGCGCCGGTGACGCACGCCACGCGACCCCGGACTGAAAAAAGCGTTGTATCGGGCATCACCCTTCTGCCCTAGGCCGGCGCCGCGGGCATTGCAAGGGCGCGGCACTCTCCCCTCGACAAGGCCGGCGCTTTGGTTGATTTCTGACCGCAGCGCAACCGACAATCGGAGGAGTGTCCGTGGCCAACCTCGCCCTTGTGGGGATCGGAAAAATCGCCCGCGACCAGCATGTCCCGGCCCTGGAGGCGAGCACGGATTGGACGCTCGCCGCCACCGTCAGCCGCAGCGGAACCGTGCCCGGGGTGCCGGCCTATACCGATCTGGAAACCTGCCTGGCGGCCCATCCCGAGATTGACACGGTGTCGCTCTGCCTGCCGCCGCAGCCGCGCTTTGCCTATGCACGGGCAGCGCTTGAAGCTGGCCGGCACGTGATGCTGGAAAAACCCCCGGGCCAAAGCCTGGCGGAGGTTTCGACCCTCGCGGGCATTGCTGGGGCCCAGCAGCGCACGCTTTACGCCTCCTGGCACTCTCGGGCCGCTCGGGCGGTCAGGGCTGCGCGCGACTGGCGCTCAACCCGCGCCGTGACGGGTGGAGAGATCATCTGGAAAGAGGACGTGCGCCGCTGGCATCCCGGCCAGGACTGGGTTTTTGAGCCGGGCGGGATGGGCGTGTTCGACCCGGGCATCAACGCGCTGTCGATCCTGACCGAGATCCTGCCCGCGCCTGTGCATTTGCTGTCGGCAGCGCTTTCGGTGCCCGCGAACCGGCAAACGCCGATTGCAGCGCACCTGGATTTCAGCGGCGCAATCACCGCGGCGTTCGACTGGCGCCAGGAGGGGCCGCAGACCTGGACCATCGAGATCCGGACCGACGACGGCACGCTAAAGCTGCTTGACGGGGGCGACCGGCTGACCGTCGATGGGGTCGAGATCGCGGTCGACGGTCCGGGGGAATACCCCGCGCTTTACGCCAGATTGGCCGCGCTGACCGCGACCGGCGCCAGCGACGTCGATCTTGCGCCGATGATCCATGTCGCCGACGCGCTGTCACTTGGCCGGCGGCAGACCGTCGCCGCGTTTCACTTCTAGCCAAAAGGATCCGCCATGCCCGATTTACCCCGCACGCCAAGCTTTCGTCTTGACGGTCGTCGCGCGCTGGTTGCCGGCGCGTCCTCAGGCATCGGGCTCGGCGCCGCAGTGGCGCTGGCGGAAGCGGGGGCAGAGGTTGTCATGGCCGCCCGCGGTGCAGCGCGCCTTGACGCCGCGATTGCGGCGATGGCCGCGGCGGGGTTGCCGGCCACGCCGCTTGCGCTCGATCTGGCGGATGTGGCGGGGATGCGCGCGACCCTCGCGGACATGCCGCCCTTCGACGTGCTGGTCAACTCCGCCGGCATGGCGCAGCACGGCCCGGCGCTGGAGACAGAGCTGGCGGCGTTCGACACGGTCACAGATGCCAATCTGCGGGGCGCTTACTTTCTGGCGCAAACGGTCGCGCGCGGGCTGGTCGCCGCGGGGCGCCCGGGCTCGCTGATCACGATATCAAGCCAGATGGGACATGTCGGCGGCATCGACCGGGCCGTTTACTGCGCAACCAAGCACGCGGTTGAGGGGTTTACCAAGGCGATGGCGATCGAATGGGGGCCGCACGGCATCCGCGTCAACACCATCGGGCCGACCTTCATCGTCACCCCGCTGACGCAAGTCACCTTCGACAACCCGGAACGGCGCGCTTGGGTCGAAGACAAGATCAAGCTTGGCCGCGTGGGCCGGGTCGAAGACATTATGGGCGCCGTGCAATTCCTGGCCTCGGACGCCAGCGCGCTGGTCACAGGCACGGCGCTGATGGTCGATGGCGGCTGGACGGCGGATTGATCGCCGCGGGCGCGGGCAGAAACGCCGCCCCGGGTCGGGGGCGCGCCTGTCCCCTGGCGTCAGGCGCAAAGCCCCCATCCCGCAATCCCATGGCGGCCGGCCCCGGCCCCCGTGGGAGCGTTTTCTGACCCTGCCAAAATCAATGACCGCTAAGTGCAGCCTGAACGCCGAACCCGCCGACCAAGATCAGGCTGACCGCCCAGACACGGTCGAGGTTGAACCAAGTGCTGGATAAAAACCGCAGACCCAACCACAGATAAATCACCAGCGCGATCAGGCCGCCGACCAGCGTCATTGCCGCGGTGTGGACCAACGCCACGAAAAAGGCCGTGGCAAGGTTGCCCCGCATCAAGGTCTCGGCCGCGAGGTGACCGGTCTCGTCGGCGCCGATGGCGCAAATTCCCAGATAGATGGGCACCAGCATCAGCCCCGCACCATGCGCCATGGCCGCAAGAAACGACCAAAGCGTCAGGCGTGCCGGGTGCACCCGGGCCAGGATACGCGGGTGGCGCGTCTCCACCAAAAGGTAGATCCCCATCGCGATCACCAAAAGCCCGGCTGCGACGCGGATCTCCCCCTCCCAGGTCACCAGCATCAACATCAGCGAAAAGGGCAGCAAAATCCCGATCATCGCCAGAAAATGCCCCGCGGCCAGCAGGGCCAGCGCCGCCGGCATGGCCCGGCGCCGCCGCTCCATCAGCGCCGCCGAAACAGCCAGCGGCCAGCCCATGCCGGGATTGACCCCGTGATAAAGCCCGGACAGGATGACGGCCCCCCAAAGGGCCGCCACGGTGTTGCCGTCAAGCATCAGGCGGAGGGATAGCAGAAACTGTCCGTCGAACAGTCGCCCCCCTCAAGCCGGATTTGGTGGGCGCGCAGGCCCTTCGGAAAGTCGATGTATAAGTCTTTGTTGAGCGTGATCCCGCCCCCCTCCGCCACATCGGCCATCACCATCTGCCCGCCTTCCTGACCGGGATAAAACTGATCGTCCCAGGTGGAATAAAGCGAGTTCGTCCAGTAGACGCGCTTGCCGTCGCGGCTGATCTCAACCATCTGCGGGCCATAGACGAATTCCTTGCCGTTGGGATGCTTGGTCCCCCGCGCAATGCCGCCCAGCGCGACCTTCCCGGCAAGCTTTGGCGCCAACGGGTCGGTAACATCGTATTGGTGCAACTCGCCCAGCCCCCAGCAGGCGACATAAAGATACTTGTCGTCGAGGCTGAGATCGATGTCGGTGACCAGCGGAGGCACGGCCTCAAACCCTTGGAGCAGCGGCGGCAGGTTCTCGGCCTTTTCCGGGCGCGGATCGATGGTGATGGTCTTTTTGGCCTGCCAGGTCCCATCCTCGCCCCGCCACCAGGTGAAGATCGCGCCTTGCAAATTGGTGGTGTCGACGACGACGCCGCAAAAGCCGTAGGATTTCGTCGGGTCGTGCGCCGGACGGATCTCTAGCGCCATCTGGTGGTTGGCGCCAAGATCGATGGTCTGGATGTTTTTGCGGGCGCGCAGATCCCAGAAATGGATCTTGTGCCCGTATTTGTTGGACAAAAGATCCTCCGCCACCAGCCCGTTTTCAAACTGTGGCGGCAGCCCCCATTCAGAGCTGACCATGTAATCCTGCGGCAGGTTCCACCAAAAATCATAGTGTTTGTCCTGCTCGCCCCGGTCCATCTCGTATTGGCCGATGATCTAGAAGGTCTGGCAATCCATGATGAAGATCCCCGGCGGGCCGTCGGTGCCGTCCGGGCCGCCGCCCCCGAGGGTCGAGACATAAATCCCCTCTGGCCCACAATGGATCGTGTGGGGGCGGGAATAGCCGGTTTTGGCGAACACTTCTTCCGGCTCGATGATTTTGTGGATCTTGGCCGCGCGCGGTTCTTTGACGTCGATCACAAAGATCCGCGACGACCGGATACCGGGCACGATCAAGTAGCGCCGTTCCAAAAACGCGTGACCGGCCAGGGGTGACAGCGCGGCCGAGCAGGCATTCCAGCCGAAGTGATGAAACTCATCCCCCTTGGTCGGCACGATGACCTGATGCACGATCTCGCCATAGGTCTTGGAGGTCGGATCGAGATCGACCACGGCAATCCCATCGGATT
>CALCPC010000415.1 GCA_937900975.1 uncultured Paracoccaceae bacterium | reverse complement strand
TCAGAAATCGCTGTCTCAAGATCAGCAGGATGCTGATCTTGAACGCGTTTTCTGACGATGACTGACCTGCTTTGAACGGAAAATGCTTTAGCCTTGGCTTTTCGCGCGCTCCCAGGCGGCCAAAATCACCCCTGCGGTCATCAGATCGAGATGCGCGCCGCCGCCGTTTTTGAAGAGTGTGATGTCTTCCGCCGCGCGGCGCCCCGGCGCGCCGCCGACCAGTGCATAGAAATCGCCCAGAATGTCGGCGCGGGCGATCACACCGCGCGCGAGCGGGTCCTTTAACTCTCCGATATGGGCCAGCGTGGTGTCGTAGCTGTCAACGAAAATGCGCGCGCGACAAAGCGCCTTGTCATCCACCTCCCGCATTTCGGCGGTGAAGGCGCCGATCAGATCCAGGTGCTGGCCGGGGCGAAGCCAGGCGCCCTCCAGGATCGGCGCCCGCGCCATGGTCGCCGTGGCGACAATGTCTGCGCGTGCCACGGCAGCCTCCAGATCGTCGACCGCGCGGGCGCCCGTCCGCGCTGCGAGGGCCGCGGCCTTGGCCGGCGTCCGGCCCCAGATCTCAATCTCGATGCCGGGAAACGCGGCGGGATAGGCCTCTGTCAGGCTTTCGGCGACGCTGCCGGTTCCGACGATCAAAAGACGGGTCGCGTCGGGCCGGGCCAGAAGACGCGCGCCGAGGATACTGTCGGCGGCGGTCTTCCAGCGGGTGACCAGCGCGCTGTCGATGACGGCGCGGACCGCGCCGGTGGCGCCATCGAAGACGATCATCGCGCCATGCACGGTGGGCCGTCCCTCGGCGGGGTTGCCAGGCAGGACCGACACGGTCTTCACCGCCATCCCGACGCCCGGGATCCAGGCCGCGCGCGACAGGACGGTGTCGCCGCCCTCGCTAAGGAACAGATCCCCCAGCGCAGCGCGGGGCCCGCGATGACCCGCCGCAATCGCGTCGGCGACGGCCAGCCAGTCCAGTTGGCCGGCGACGGCGTCGGCGGTGATAAAGGGCGGGGTCACGCCCGTTCGGCGATCGCCCGCGCCAGGGTGTCGACCTGGTCCGAGGGCAGACCGGCGACGTTCACGCGGCTGTCGCCCACGATATAGATCCCCGTGTCGTCGCGCAGCGCCTTCACCGCATCCGGCGACAGCCCAAGACGCGAGAACATGCCCCGGTGGTGGCGGAAAAACTCAAACCGGTCTGAGTTCGTCGCCCGTTTCAACGCGTCGGCCATATCCCCCCGCAGGCCCAGCATGCGGCTCCGCATCTCCTCCAACTCCGCCTCCCAATCGGCGCGCAGGGCGGCGTCGTTGAGAATGATCTCGACAAGCTTGGCGCCGTGATCGGGCGGGAAAGAAAAGTTGAGTCGGTTAAGCGAGGCAAGCGCGCCCTTGATCACGGGAATATCGCCGGGCGCGCCCGCGATGGCGAGCGCGACGCCAACCCGGTCGCGGTAAAGCCCGAAATTCTTCGAACAGCTTGCCGCAACCAGCATTTGCGGCACCCGTGCGGCCATCTTGCGCACCGGCAGCGCGTCGGCCTCTAGCCCATCGCCAAAGCCCTGATAGGCAAAGTCGATAAAAGGTGTCGCGCCCTTGGCCAGCAACAGATCGGTGATTGCGTCCCAGGTCGCGGCGTCGGGGTTGGCGCCCGTTGGGTTGTGGCAACATCCGTGCAGGATCACAACATCGTCCGCGCCGACATTGCCGAGATCCTCCAACAGCGCCGCCGCATCGACCTCACAGGTTTTTGCGTCGAAATAGCGATAGGTGCGCGCGTTCAGCCCCAGATGTTTGACAATCGCGGGATGGTTCGGCCATGTCGGATCGGAATACCAAACCG
>CALCPC010000414.1 GCA_937900975.1 uncultured Paracoccaceae bacterium | reverse complement strand
GGGAGCGCGCCTTTCGCAACCTCGGCGGCCACCGTCTGACCCTGCGCCCTGATTCCGATTGACCGGCCGAGGCCCCCGCCCGACGCGCCTGTTTTAGCCGGTGTTGAGCCGTGACGCGCGCCGCTTTCGGCCTGAAAGCGCAGGGATAGAAGCCGCCGCAGACGGTCACGACGGGCTTGCGCCCCGCAACCCGCAATCCGCACGGGCGACGCGCATCGCGCCCTTCGTTAAACCCCCTTCGTGCGGCCGTGCGGCGCTAAGCCAGCCGCGACACGACACCGATTGCCGATACCGCTTGCCTATGAATATCGCCCGACGCGCGGCGTCACTTCGCGCCACTGCGCGAAAATCCAACCCAGCGCGGGCCGCCTGCACCCCGTGCCTTCAGCGCGAGAGGTCAGACTGCGTAGTCCAGGCTCTTCGCGAGGGGCGTCATGCCGAGGGGCCCGAGGCGCAAGCATGCGCCCGTGCCCCCCGCACCGATTGCGCGCGTTTCAGACTGTGCCGCCCAGCGATCCTTCGAGCGCGACCATTTCTTGCCCGCCGGCCATCATGTCTTGAAGCGCCTCGGGCGTAATCTCGCCCCGCTCGGCGGTGCCGAGCGTTTTACCGCGGTTGAGCACGGTAAAGCGGTCGCCCACCGCCATGGCGTGGCGCACATTGTGGGTGATGAAGACGACGGCGATGCCCTTTTTGCGCACTTTGTCGATGGTGGCGAGCACATTGGCGGTCTGACGGACGCCGAGCGCTGAGGTCGGCTCATCGAGGATCAGGACTTTGGCGCCGAAATAGACGGCGCGCGCAATCGCCACCGTTTGCCGCTCTCCCCCCGACAGGGTCCCAACGGCCTGGTCGGGGCCGCGCAAGTTGATGCCCATGCGCCGCATCTCGTCCATCGTGACGCGGTTCGCGAAGGCATGATCGAACAGCTTGAACGGGCCCACGCTTTTCTCGGGCTCATTGCCCATAAAGAAGTTTCGGCTGACCGACATCAGCGGGATCATGGCGAGGTGCTGATGGACGGTCGCAATCCCCGCCGCAATGGCATTGGCGGGATTGCCGAAGGTGACCGGCGTCCCCTCGAAATGGATCTCACCCGAGGTGGGCTTGTGGACGCCCGACATGGTTTTGATGAAGGTCGATTTGCCCGCGCCGTTGTCGCCGAGCAGGCAATGACACTCCCCCCGATTGACGTCGATTGAAACACCGGCCAAAGCAATGACAGAGCCGAAGTGTTTTTGGATGTCGATCATCCGGATGATGGGACCCTCCATCAGCGCTCTCCCGTGATGATGCGCCGGATATAGGTGTTCAGGATCACGGCGGCGAGCAGGATGACGCCAAGAAAGACGCGGAAGAGGCTCGATTCGACACCGGCAAAGAACAGCCCCTGCTGCACGACCCCGAAGATGAGCGCCCCGAGGGCCGCGCCGAGGACCGAACCGTAACCCCCCGTCAGAAGCGCGCCGCCGATCACAACGGCGATGATCGCCTCGAACTCTTTAAGAAGGCCGCGGTCGGCACCGGCAGAGCCGAACTCCATCACCTGGCAGGTGGCAAAGATGGTCGCGCAAAGCGCGGTGAACATGAACATTAAGATTTTGCCGCGGTCGACCGGCACGCCAGAGTTGCGCGCGGCCTCCGCATCGCCGCCGGCGGCGAAGATCCAGTTGCCGAACCGGGTGCGGGTCAAAAGGATATGGCCGAAGACGATCAGGATCAGCGCCCAGACGATCAGCATCGGGATGCCATCGACAACGGGCTGCCCTATCCGCGTGCCGCGCTGGAAGGTGTCGATCACACCGATATCGCCCAGCCATTGGAAAATCGGCTGCCCGATTTTGCCGCCGAAGATCGGTGCCAGCCAATCGCCCTCGGCCGCGTCGCGGATCCCGCCGATGATGGTTTTGTTCTCGACCGTCTGCGGGATGTAGATGGTGAAGCCGCGCAGGATGAAAAGAAAGGCGAGCGTGACGATAAAGCTGGGCAATCCCGTTTTCACCACGATCCAGCCATTCAGCGCGCCGATGCCCGCGCAGATCACAAAGGTGATCAAGATCGCAATCCAGATCGGCAGATCGATGACCACGCCAAAGACCGCAATCATCATGCCCGCGAAACCGATCATCG
>CALCPC010000413.1 GCA_937900975.1 uncultured Paracoccaceae bacterium | reverse complement strand
GAACCCAGTGTGCGCGCCATCGCGCAACCCGAACCCAGTGTGCGCGCCATCGCGCAACCCGAACCCAGTGTGCGCGCCATCGCGCGACCCGAACCGCGTGCGCATGCTCTTGCCCGTTCAGTGCCCCGGCAAAGCGTGTCGCGCGGTATGGTCTGCTCGGGCGATGACGTGGTGCCGGCGCGCGCGGGGGAAGGGCCGGCGTCGGCTAAGCCGCTGCGCCAGATCCCCCGGCGGCACCTTTCGCTGCCCCTTGGGCCTGGACTTGGCCAGTGTTGCGGCGGCGCGGTCGAGCTTTTGCTCGAACGCTTTGACACGGGAACGCTGCCGGCCCCAGGGCCCGTTTATGCCCGCCCCGTGGGCGCGCCGGGCGCGATGCCCGCCACCATCGCCCGGCGACTTGGCGCCGGCATCACCGCGCCCCTCTTGCGCGATGGCTGGTTCGTCGAGCCCTGCGGAAGCGCGAATGCCACCCCGCTGTGGATCTGGGGCGCCGGCCATGTGGGCCGCGCCCTTGTCGCCGCGACATCCCCCCTGCCCTTTCGCGTCACCTGGATCGACGACGCCACCGACCGCTTCCCCCCTGACATCCCGCCCGGCGTCACCCGGCTTGTCGCGGCCGACCCGGTCGCCGCCGTCGGCCATGCCCCGGGCCGGGCCCGCCACATTGTCCTGACCTATTCCCACGACCGCGACCTGGCGCTTTGCCACGCAATTCTTGCGCGGCCCGAGGCGCGCCTTGGCCTGATCGGCTCTGCCACCAAAAAGGCGCGCTTTTTGAAGCGGCTCGCGGCACTTGGCCACAGTCCTGCCACGCTCTCGCGGCTTGTGTGCCCCATCGGGCACCCGTCTCTTGGCAAGGAACCGGCCGCCATTGCTTTGGGCGTGGCTTTCGACCTACTGGAAAAAGAACGGACGGGCGCTTGGGCTGGGACGGAGGACGCGTGAGCGAATTGCTGGAAATCCGGGGGGTGACCAAGGCTTACCCCGGCGTTGTGGCCAACAACGATGTCAGCTTCACGCTCAAACAGGGCGAAATCCACGCGCTTCTGGGCGAAAACGGCGCCGGCAAATCCACGCTTGTCAAGGCGATCTACGGCCTGGTCCGGCCCGACAAGGGGCACATGTTCCTCAAGGGCCAGTTGCATGAGCCGAAAAGCCCCCAGGACGCGCGTGCCGCCGGCATCGGCATGGTCTTCCAGCACTTTTCCCTGTTCGAGGCGCTGACAGTCGCCGAAAACATCGCGCTTGGATTGCCCGGCATCATCCCGCGCGCGGACTTGACCCAACAGGTCCGCGACGTCGCGACCGCGTATGGGCTGCCCGTCGACCCCGCGCGGCGCGTCGGCGATCTTTCAGCGGGAGAGCGGCAGCGGGTCGAGATCGTGCGCTGCCTTTTGCAAAAACCGCGCCTTTTGATCATGGATGAGCCAACCTCCGTTTTGACCCCGCGGGAGGCGGACATGCTGTTTGGCACCCTGCGCCTTTTGGCCGGGGAAGGTGTCGGCATCCTCTACATCTCGCACAAGCTGGAGGAAATCCGTGCGCTGTGCGATACCGCGACGGTCCTGCGCAACGGGCGTCACGTCGGTTCCTGCACACCGGCCGAGCAAACGGCGCACCAATTGGCCGAAATGATGATCGGGGTGGCGCTGGAGCGGCCGCAACCGCGCCTTTTCGCGCCGGGTGAGGCGCTGCTGACGCTGCGCAACCTGTCGCTGCGCCGTCGCGACCCCTTCGGCACCGATCTGCGCGACATGAACCTGACGCTCCACGCAGGCGAGGTTTTGGGGATCGCGGGCGTCGCCGGGAACGGCCAGTCCGAGCTGATCGCAGCGCTGTCGGGCGAGGTGCGGACAGCCAAGGGCAGCCTGCTTCTTGAAAGCCGCGAAATCGGCCATCTCGACCCCAACCGCCGGCGCGTCCTTGGCCTGATGACCGCCCCAGAGGAGCGTCTGGGCCACGCGGCCGCCGGCGACATGACGCTGATGGAAAACGCATTCCTGACCGGCCGGCGGCGCCAAAGACTGGCCTGGCAGGGCTTTATCCGCTTTGAGACGACAAAGAACTTCGCCCGCGCCATCATCAAGCGGTTCGATGAGCGGCCCCGCGGCACTGGCACGCGCGCCCGCGCGCTGTCGGGCGGCAACCTGCAGAAATTTGTCATCGGGCGCGAGATCCTGCAGCGCCCGCGCGTTTTGGCCGTAAACCAGCCCACCTGGGGTGTCGACGCGCTTGCCGCATCGAAGATCCGCACCGCGCTGCGGGATTTGGCGGCGAAGGGGGCCGGCGTCTTGGTGATCAGCCAGGATCTGGAAGAATTGCGGGAGATCGCCGACACGATCGCCGTGATCGCCGGCGGGCAAATCTCGCAGCCCGCGCGCAATGGCGCGCTGACCAACGAAGAGATCGGCGTTCTGAAGGAGGGCGGTCCCGCCGCCACCGATCCGGGGGCCGTCGATGCCGTTGCTTGAGCCCCGCACCGCCGGACCGGGCGCGCAAATCCTGACCCCGATCCTGGCGGTTCTTGCAACGCTTCTGGCCGGCGGCGTGCTGTTCTTCGCCCTGGGGCTCAACCCATTTGAAACCATCGAAGAGATTTTCGTCGCACCGCTTCTGGACCCGTTCTCGCGGAGTGAGCTTTTGGTGAAGGCGGCACCGCTGGCGCTGATTGGCACCGGGCTGGCCTTTGGCTTTCGCGCCGGCATCTGGAACATCGGCGCAGAGGGGCAGTTCATCGTCGGCGCGCTGACGGGGGGCGCGGTCGGCCTGGCCTTCTGGGGCGTGGAAGCCTGGTTCGTGCTGCCGCTGATGGCGCTGGCCGGTGCGCTTGGCGGGTTTCTTTGGGCGATGATCCCCGCGCTTTTGCGTGTGCGGTTTCAGACCAACGAAATTCTGGTCTCGCTGATGCTGGTCTATGTCGCGCTTAACCTTCTCTCGGCGATGGTGGCCGGGCCCTTGCGCGACCCCGACGGCTTCAATTTTCCCGAAAGCCGTATGTTTCACGATGCCGCAACGCTGCCGATCCTGATCGAACGCTCACGCGTTCACATCGGTGTGCCCATCGCGTTTGGGATCGGTCTGGTGGCCTGGCTGCTTTATTCAACGCATGTCTTCGGCTACAAAGTGCGGCTGATGGGCGCCGCGCCGCGGGCGGCCGTGTTTGCCGGTGTCAGCCCGAACGGCATGGTCATCCTGTGTCTCGGCCTTTCCGGCGCGCTTGCGGGGCTTGCCGGCGTTTTTGAGGCCGCGGGCCCGGCCGGGCAACTGACCCGCGACGGCATTGCCAACGGATATGGGTTTGTCGCAATCATCGTCGCCTATCTTGGCCGTCTGCACCCTTTTGGCGTTTTGCTGGCGGCGCTGGCGCTTGCAGTGACCGAGATCGGCGGCGACGCGGCGCAGGTCACGCTGGGTCTTCCAGCCGCCGCGACGGATGTCTTTCAGGGGATGCTTTTGTTCTTTCTCCTCGCCTTCGACACGCTCACCCGCTACCGCGTGCGGCTGTTCCAGCGGAGGGTGGCGTGACGGCGACGGACACACGCGTTCTGCGGGGCCAGTTCATCCTGGCCGGGGCCGCGCTTGCCGCCCTTGCGCTTTTTGCCGAAACCCACGGCATCCGCCCGGTGCTTTTGTTTGCCAGCGTGATCGCGGCGGCGCAGCCCTTGGTCTTTGCGGCCATTGGAGAGATGGTG
>CALCPC010000412.1 GCA_937900975.1 uncultured Paracoccaceae bacterium | reverse complement strand
AACCGCGCGCCGAGCCAGTCCCAAAGCCCGGTCAATGCCGCGTCCACGCCCGCCGCCAGCCAGTCACGGCCGGCGGCGGCGGCCTCAGCAAGGCCGCTGTGCTGACGCGCGGACAGCGGCTCGGTCACAAAAGCGTGTAGCCGCAGCCGGTCGATGCCGAAGCCCGCGTCGATGTCGGGAAGCTTCAGCGCCAGAATTGGTCGGATCCGCCCCGCGTCATGGGTCGGGCGCGCCAACCCGATTTCAAGGCTCGTCTGGGTGCCATCACTGCGCGTTGCGGTCAGCCGAAGATGCCGCGCGCCCCGGCCCGCCTCCTTTAACCGCGCGCAATGCGGGGGCAGCAGCCGGTCGATCCCCGCCTGAAGATCCGCCTCAAGCCCAATCGGATCGGGCAGGTTCATCCGCGTGGCAAAATGGAGCGGCTGCGCGCTTGGCGAAATCGGCTCAGGCTCTGACCCGAAGGCCTGGTCGAGCCGGCGCACAACCGCGATCCCGAAACGGCGGGCGAGCGCTGCCCGCGGCAGCACAGCCAGATCCTCGACCCGCCGCAGGCCGAGCCTTGCCAGATGCTCAACCGTGTCGGGGGCAAGCCGCAGTGCTGCCACCGGCAATGGGGCAAGCGTCGCGCGGGTGCCATCGGGGGGCACAATCGCAACATGCTCGGCCCGCGGCGCCAGGGCTGCCCTGCGATCCGGGCGTTTGGCTGCCCGTGACCGGGTGGCCCGCGCCTCCTGATCGATGGCGTCGCCTGTGCGCAGGCCGCGCCGCTCTGCCCTGTCGAACCGGGCCACCGCCCAGGCCGCCCCTGGCGTGTTGGCGATGCCAAGGCGCACCGTAAACCCAAGCTGCGCGCAATCCTGGCTAAGCGTTTCGGCAAGCGCCGCCTCGCCGCCGAAAAGATGCGCAGAGCCTGTCAAATCTGCGCGCAGCGTATCGGTCCCCTCCTCCCCCACCCAGGGCGAGATCCGGCCGAGCCAGCGGCGCAGCGCGGCCAAAACATCCCCCTGGCGCACCGGATCGGCGGCGCGGGTCAAAAGATCGGGGCAAACGGCCCGTGCGTCGGTTAGCCCAAGTCCCGGCGCGACGCCCGCCGCAACCGCCGCCCGGGTCGCCCCAAGCACCACCTGGCGCCCCGCTTCGTCGGCGACGACAGCGACGGGCACGCCCGACAGCCCCGGCTCTCGCCGCAGAACGATGTCAATGGCGAGGCTGGAAAACCAAATCACGAGGATGCGGCGTTGCGGCATAGGACCAGAGGTTCTGCTTCTGTTCCCAAAAATAGCCATAACGCGGCTTGCGTCGAGTCCTGTGGCGCGCGTCCCTGGATCGCCGTTATTCGTTGTCGGTATCTTCCTCCACCAGCGAAATGGTTCCGGCCTTGGCCAGGGCTTGGATCTCGCGCACCAGGTCTTGCTGCGCGGATTCGCCCTCTTTCGGGCTGAGATCGGGCATCGCGTCGATGTCCTCGTTCAACCGCTCGGACATGCGTTTGGACATGTTGGACAGAATGAAATCGGTCGATGCGTTGTTGGTCTGGCGGCCGAATTTCAAAGCCTGCAGCAAAAGCGGTTCGTCCAGCTCCTTGACCAGGGTCGCGATATCGCGAACCTCGATCCGATTGCGGATGTCCGAGAAGGTGAACATCGTCTTGATGACCTCGGCCGCCAGCGCCGGTTTCTGATCCTCAAGCTGGGCCAGAAACTTCTCCCGCGTCTCCGATGTCAGATTGTTCATCAGCCCCGCGATCACCTCGGAAGGTTTGCGCGAGCGCTTGGTTTTTTGGATCGCGGAGAGGAAATCGCGGATGATCACACGCTCCACCATTTCCGCCACTTCGGTGTCGAGCGACGGGACGCGGCTTAATCGGAACACCGCTTGTTGTGCAAACTCGGGATCCAGCCGTTCGATCTCGCCCGCGGCCTTGGCGGCCCGGATTTCGGACAGGATGACGGCGGCGGTTTGCGGATGCTCGGCACCGATAAAGGCGGCAAGCTGCGCGTTGGTGCACTCATTCAGCTTTTTCCAGGCGGCGCGGCTGTCGCCGCCCTCGACGTCGAACATGATCTTTTCGATTGTCTGATCGTCGAGTACTTGGCCAAGCAGGCGGCGGGCGGTGCCGATGCCGCCCTGGATTTCGTCATCTGTCCCGATCGACAGCAGAAACTCAGCAATCACCGCGTCGAGCGTCTCCTCCGGCACCCGGTCAAGCTGGCTGATCGCCATGGCCGTCCGGGTCAGGGCATTTTCGTCGAGGTCTTTGAGAAAATCGCCGGCCATTTCGGGGCCGATGGCCGTTAGGATGATGGCAGCTTTCTCGATGTTGCTGACCTTCACGCTGGCCGCCGACACCGACAGCCGCGCGGCATCCCATTGGCTTGGCAGCGTTCCGCCATCGGTCGATTGCGCCACAATGGCGGGCGGTTGGCTGTCGCTCATGTCCCGTAGCTCCGCACCATGGCGCCGGCGAGCAGCGTCCAGCCGTCCGCCAGCACAAAGAAGGCCAGTTTGAAGGGCAGCGCGACCACCGCCGGCGGCACCATCATCATGCCCATCGACATCAGAATGGCCGCAATCACCAGGTCGATCACGAGAAAGGGTAAAAACACCAGAAACCCAACTTCGAACCCGCGCTGGATTTCGGACAGGAGGAAGGAGGGGATCAGGATCGACAGGGGTGGCGCGGCCCCGGCTGCCGGCGGGTTCGGCGCAAGCTCTGCCATCGTGGCCAGCGTGTCGGGGTCGACGCGGCTGAGCATAAACGCCTCGAACGGTGCGAAAATCACCGGAAAGGCGGCCTCGGGCGTCGTTTCACCATCGAGAAGCGGTTGAACGCCGGTCTCCCAAGCCGTGCGAAACACCGGCTCCATCACAAAATAGGTCAGAAAGAGCGCAAGGCTGACGATCATCATATTGGGCGGCGCCTGCTGGACGCCGATGGCCTGGCGCAAGATCGACAACACTGTGACCATGAAGGGAAAACAGGTCACCATAATGGCCAGACCCGGCGCTAGGCTGAGGAGGGTCAGAAGAACAAAGATTTGTACGGTGCGCAGCGTCAGCGTCCCGTCCCCCCCGAAATCGAGCGAAATGTCCTGCGCGGCCACAGGGGCCGCAAAGAACAGAAGTGCTGCGATCAGAAGGGGAAGACGCCGCATCGTTGTCGGTCACACACCGTTGGAGAGGTCGGCAACCTCGGTCAGGCGCACGCCAAGCTGGCCAGAGCCGTCGTCAAGCTCCTGCAACTCGCCCCGCGCGATGAGCCGGTCGCCGATATAAAGCTCGACCGGGTCATCGATTTTGCTGCTGAGGGTCAGAACCGAATCGCGGCGCAGTTGGACGATTTCGGACACCAACGGCCGCGCGCGACCGACCGAGATCATGACGTCGATCGGCACGCCCATAAAGGCGCTTTCGCGGCGCCGTGCGGCCCCACCGCCCAGCATTTCTTCCCGCTCTGCCTCGGTGGGCGGCAGTGTGTCCGCCAGCGGTGTCAGCTCACTGTCATCCGACATGGACGCTCTCCTTTCGGTCGGTTTGGCCGAGCGCTGCGTCGCGGAAGGCCGCGATGGTGTCGCGCATGGCATCAAGACAGGTGTCGAGGTCGATTTCGTCAAAGCCGTCTTCCCAGAACAGGCGGGCTTCGAGCGGTGTTAGGCTGGTGTCCGGCACCAGTTCGAACCGGTCGGAGAACTGGCTGAGGGCCGCGCGAACACCGGCCTCAAGCTCAGGCGCGCAGTGGACGCGCGGCGCCGGGTCGGGTCGGGTGTTTAAGGCCGCCCGCAGCCGCTCCTCAAGCGCTGCCAGAAACCCTGCGTCGGCAAGCGTTGGCGCCAGCGCGCGGGTCAGCGCCTCGAGGATTGGCAGAAGCGACGCGATTACCTCGCGCTGGGCCAGCGATTGGGTCAGTTGAGCGTCGCGCAGCGCTTCGACAAACTGTGCGCGAAGCTGATCTTGCGCCTCGGCATGTTCGCGCGCCGACGCCTCGGCGCCTTGCGCAAACCCTTTGCCATGCCCTTCGCGATAAGCCTCCGCGATTCGGCGGGCAAGCTCGCGCTTGCGGTCTTCGGTGGCCTCCGCGCCCGGGGTGAACACCTCTAGCTTGACGTTGGGCATCAGGCGGTCTCCTCATCTGGGGCATCGATCCAGCGGCGCAGAACCTCGGTCGATTCGTCCGCCCGCTCGGTGATCACGGCGCGCAGGTTTTTGATTTTGTTCCCATCGCTTGCGGCGATTTGCTGGGTGCCATCGGGGTCGAAGTTCGCCTCCAGCGGCGCGTCGCGGTCTAGGATTTCCACCCCATCGGCACCGGGTTCCGGCGCGGGCAAGGCCGGCGGCTGGGTCAGGATGGGACGGATTACGAACAAGCCAAGCAAAAGGGCAACCAGACCCAAAATCGCCGTTTGGATCAGCCGCATCATGTCGCCGCTCAGGCCGCCGCCGCCATCGGCGACCAGGGTTCCCTCGCCGCCGACGGACGGAAATTCCAAGGTCTCCAGTGTCACGACATCGCCGCGCGCGGGGTCGAAGCCGACGGCCGCCTCGACCAGGCCACGCAGCGCCGTCAGCTCCTCATCCGACCGTGGTTGCCAGGTGCGGCTGCCGTCCGCCGCCGTTTGGGTGATTCCGTCGACGATCACGGCGACGCTGATTTTTCGGATCTGCCCCGGTTGGATCGTGCGCTCACGCCGGGTTTCGGACACCTCGAAATTCTCGATTTCGCGCGTCTGGCTGGTGGTGCGGTTGGATGCGCCGGCGCCCGCTTCGACATCGCCATCGGGCAGGTTTGAGGCGACGGTGACACCCCCGCCCTCCCCACCGCTGGCGGTTTCGCTGCGTTCCTCAGTATCGCTGGAGACCGTGACGCGGCTGGTTGGATCGACGATGCGTTCCGTGATCGTTTGGCTGTCCATGTCGGTGTCGAGATTGACCTCGACGACCGCTTTCCCGGGGCCGACGCGCGCTTCCAGAACACGCTCGACCTGCGCGCGCATCGTTTCGGCCCGCGACTGCGTGGCATCAAGGGCTGCGGCGGCGCCGGTCTGGTCGGCCCCGGCAAGGATCACGCCCCCCTCGCTGTCGAGCACGGCAACCTCGCTTGCTTCAAGCCCGGTGACCGCAGCGGCGACCATATATTGGATGGCCTCGGCCTGAGCGGGGCTAAGCGCCCCCCGCGCCATTGTAACCGTCACCGAGGCCGAGGGTTGGATATTGCGGGCAAAGGGCGTGTTGGAGGCGTTCGCGATATGCACGCGCGCGGCACGAATATCGCGAGAGGCAAGGATGGTGCGCGCAAGCTCCCCCTCCTTTGCGCGCCAATAGGTGGCGTCGAACATCTGGCTGGTCGTGCCGAACCCGCTAAGCGTGTCGAGGAGTTCGTAGCCCGAGGTGCCGACCGCCGGCAGGCCATCGCCGGCCAGCGTCAGGCGCGTCTGATCGCGGAGCGCCGAGGGCACGTAGACCGCGTTTCCCCGAACCTCATAGGGCACAGCGCCGGCTTCAAGCGCCGTCACAACCTCACCCGCGCTGGCGGCGTCGAGCCCGCCGTAAAGCAAAGCCATATCCGGCTTTGACGCTAAGCGATAAACCCCGACCATCGCCAGCACAGCGGCGGCAATGGCCAAAACAACCACAAGTCTCTGGCGGCCCTCAAGGCCATCCCAGGTGGACAGGAGCTGTGTCACTGCAACCCTCTTCATCCCGCACCGGACCGTTCTGACGCCGGTGGACAGGGGGGAGTGATGCGTGACCAGGTTTAAGAATTGGTTAGCTCTACCGTGCTTAAAGCGGGGTGACGGAAAGAATTTCACGCATCGGGCGCAGCATGTCAGAAACAACGGATCCAGGCGCAGAAGCGTCGGATGCACCGCCAAAATCGGCCGCGAAGGGCATTCTGATCGCCATAATCGGGGCGTTGGTTGCGGGCGGCGGGGGATTCGCAGCCTCCTACATCGGCGCGCTCGACGGTCTGATCGGGGGCGGCGACGCGGAAGAGACCTATGAAGCGGAGGAGCCGAAGGTCACGTTCCTGCCGATGGAGCCCCTTATCGTCTCGCTCGGCCCCCGGTCGGAGGCCCGATCCCTCAAATTCACAGCGCAACTCGAAGTGATGCCAGAATCCGTGCAAACGGTGTCCGAGATGCTGCCCCGCGTGCGCGATGTTCTAAACACGTATTTGCGCGCGGTGGAGGAAGCGGAACTGCAAGACCCCGCCTCCCTGCCCATCTTGCGCGCCCAGATGCTGCGCCGAATCCAGATCGTGCTTGGTGACGGCTATGTGCGCGATCTTCTGATCATGGAATTCATCTTAAACTGAAAAGGGGCCCATCATGGAGCTTATCGCAGACGGGCTATTGATCGCAGCAGCGGCGACGGCGGCGCTGTATTGCTGGGTTTTGTCACGGCGGCTGACGGCGCTGCGCAACCTTGATCGCGGTCTTGGCGGGGCCATCGCGTCGCTGTCGGCGCAGGTGGAAGAGACGCGCTCATCGCTTGCGGAGGCGAAGGCCGCAACGCGGGAGCAATCGCGTGATCTCTCCGATTTGACTGCCCGGGCAGAAGTTGCGGCCGGACGGCTTGAGATGATGTTGGCCGCGCTGCACAAAGGCGACAGCGTGGCGCCGGTTGATGCCGATAAGGTGCGCAAAGCCCGCCGCCGCCCGGCGGCGGAGCCGGAGGCACGACCGGCCCGTGCCGAAACGCCGCCGCCAAAGCCCGAGCAGCCGCAGCGCGCCGCAGCCACGCTGCGCCGCGAAGACACCCCGGCCCCGGCGCCGGCCCCCGAGGATCCAAACACGCAAGGCGTTGCAAAAGCGGCCCCGGTGCCACCGCCGGCGCCCGCCCAGCCTGCAGCAGAGCGCCCGGCGGCGCAAAGCGCGGCTGAACAACGATCCGAATTGATCGCTCGGCTCCGCGGTCTGGCCAAGGCGGCGTCCTGATGGCGCGGCGACCTGTCCTTTCCGTCGCGCCGCAGCGGGGACATGCGCTGCTTCTTATCACGGTCTGCTTTCTTGCGTCGGGTCTGTTGCGGCTTGGCACCACGGGCTCGGCCTTCGCCGACCAAGTCAGCGAGCAGGCCGCGCGGCTGATCGAAACCGACGAGGCTGACGCGCTGTTGACGGCGATCCAGGAACGGGCCGCGCAACTCGACCAGCGTGAGCGGCGCATCGCCGAGCAACAGGCGCTGCTTGAGCTGTCGGAGGAGGAGTTCCAGCGCCGGCGCTCCGACCTTATCGCAGCGGAGGAGCGGCTTGCCGCGACGCTTGCCATCGCTGACGAGGCGGCGGAAAACGACATCCAACGCCTGACGGCGGTCTACCAAAACATGAAACCGAAAAACGCCGCGGTGATCTTCGATTCCATGGATCCGGTCTTCGCGGCCGGTTTCTTGATCCGCATGGCGCCCGAAGCCGCGGCCGGCGTGCTATCGGCCATGACGACCGAGACGGCCTATACGGTCAGCGTCATCATGGCCTCCCGCAATGCAACGGCGCCGACGGAATGAGCACGGCAGCCCCCCCGCCTCCACCGGCATTTGAGGGAATCTTAAGGGACCGCGCGCTAAATCCTGCCCGGACAAAGAGGTATGGGATAGGGGCAGGCTATGTTGGGGTTTTTGGGAATAGGCATCGTTTTTGTGATGGTGTTTGGCGGCTATCTGATGGCCGGCGGCAAACTGGGCATCATCCTGAAGGCCTTGCCCTTCGAAATGATCATGATCGGCGGTGCGGCGGTGGGCGCTTTCGTGATCGCCAACGACAGCCACGGCTTGAAACAGACGATCGGCGACGTTGGAAAAGTGTTTAAGGGCGCCAAGTGGAAACCTGAGGATTATCAGGACCTTCTGGTCCTGCTGTTCCGCCTGATCCGCGTTGCCCGCCAGAACCCGCTCGAGCTTGAGGGCCATATCGAAGCGCCGCATGACAGCGACATTTTTACGGAGTTTCCGCGCATCCTCGCCGATCACGAAGCCATCGACATGATCTGTGACACGCTGCGCTCCGCCTCGATGAACTACGACGACCCGAACCAGGTGGAGGAGTTGCTCGACAAGCGGATGGACACGCTAAAACACCATGCCGAGCACTCAAGCCACGCCCTGCAAACCATCGCGGACGGGCTGCCCGCCCTTGGGATCGTTGCGGCGGTTCTTGGCGTGATCAAAACCATGGCCTCCATCGACCAGCCGCCCGAAGTCCTCGGCAAAATGATCGGCGGCGCGCTTGTCGGGACGTTTCTATGCGTCTTTCTCGCCTATGGCATTGTCGCCCC
>CALCPC010000411.1 GCA_937900975.1 uncultured Paracoccaceae bacterium | reverse complement strand
ATGAGGCCGACATGGCTGCCATGGTCGTCCCGGTCGTCGCCATCGAAGGGTTGCCGATGGAGATCTGGCATTCGCGCGACGGTGTCTCGACCTACCCGTCGATGCCTGAATTCCTGACGGCCGTGGCAGAGATGATGGCAACGGGCGCGAAGCTGAACGCCACCTATGTCTACGACATTGAAACCGGGCTGAAGCTTTTCGGCAAAACCGCGTTTTGGGTCAAAACGGGCGACGCCGCCTACGCGACCTTCCTGCGCAAGGGTGAGGCCGAGGCCTATGCCAGCACCACAAGCGGTGCGGTCGTCAGCTTTGAAGAGGCAATCGCCGACTTCGTAACCGAGGGCTGATCCGGCCCTTTCCGACCGGTCCTGCCCGCATTGGGCGGGGCCGTTTTCGGCGTTTGATGAGGTCCCATCCATGGACGTGCAAAAAGGCGATCCCGTCGCCGTTCCGATGTCGGAGGCAGTAACGCCCCTGTCTAAACTGCGGGCCTGGCGACCGACGCTGCGCGTGCGGCCCGAGACGGCCAAATCCATTGGCATTGCTTTGTTGTCTTTGGCGCTTGGTGTGGTCGCCTGGCATTGGGCGGCGGCCGTGAACCTCAAACTGGTGGTCGATTTCCAGAACGTCCCCGGCCCGATCCGCGTCTTCACCGCGTTCTGGGGCCACCTGCAAACTGAAATCTTCTACACGCATATCTATGTCTCGATGCGCAGGATCTTGATCAGCTACAGCCTTGCGGTTGTGATCGGTATCGCGCTGGGTCTCATGATGGGGCGCTCGCGCTTCGCCCGGGCGTTCATCATGCCCTATATCGAGATCGTGCGCCCAATTCCGGCCGTTGCCTGGATCCCGCTGGCGATCCTGATGTGGCCGACGGAAGAAAGCTCGATCATCTACATCACGTTTCTTGGCGCGGTCTTTCCCATCATCCTCAACACGCTCCACGGGGTTGAACAAACGCCAGAGGTCTTGGTGCGGGCCGCGCGCACGCGTGGCGCGGCGCGGAGCGCGATTTTCCGCCATGTCGTCGTGCCAGCGGCGCTGCCGTCGATCTCGGCGGGGCTTGCCATCGGCATGGGCGTCTCGTGGTTTTCGCTGTTGGCCGGTGAGATTATCTCGGGCCAATACGGCATCGGCTATTTCACATGGGATGCCTATAGTCTCATCAACTACCAAGACATTGTGGTCGGCATGCTTGTCATCGGCGGGCTTGGCACGCTGTCGACTTATGCGGTGCGACAGATCACCGCCCCCCTTCTCGCATGGCAAAAGAGGACACGATGACAGCAACATGGACTGGTTTGCGCGACACCTGGCGGGGGTCTTGGCGCAGGTTTTTGGGTTGGGGGCTCAGCTTTGCGCTGATCTTCCAGGTGATTATGTTGATCGCCCTCGTGGTGCGGTTTCAGACGCTGCCCAACTACGTCACCTTCTATGACTGGCCCGGCAATGTTTGGACCATTATCCAGTCCACCCCCGCCTGGTCCGACATTTTTCGCATCGCGTGGGAGGAGTGGCTGATCGAGATCGGATACAAAACCTACGATTACGGCATGGGCCTTTCGGTGTGGAGCTTGAACGTCATCCCGTCGCGCTTGGTCGTCATGTTTGGGCTTGGCGCATTGACCGGGCTGGTTGTGGATCTGATGCGCCAGGACGGTTGCGGCGTTGCCACGCTGCGCTCCTCCTCGGCGGTGACGGGGCTTGGCGCGGTGCTGGTGGCGATGACCAATGCGACGATGAGTTGGGTGGTCTGCTGCGCCACCCCGTCTTGGGTGGTTGGATTGGCGATGTTGGGGCTTGGGGTCTCAACCTCACTGGCGCTTGAGACGATGGGGCCATTGCTCAGCGGTCTTGGCTTTGGAACGCTGTTTTTGATGGTCTTCGTTTTGGCATGGCGGCGCGCGCATCCGGCCCGCGCAACGCCGGCGTGGGAGGGTCATCGTGCTTGATGCTGTAAAACCGAAGGCTGAGCCTGCGCTCCGCGACAACACCAAGGGCCGGATCGAAATCGCCGATGTCACGGTGACGTTTGGGGCGGGCGACAGCGCGCACAAGGCCGTCGCCGACACCACGATCACCATTGAACCGGGGGAGTTTGTGTGCCTGCTTGGCCCGTCGGGATGCGGGAAGTCCACGCTTCTGAATTGCGTCGCGGGCTATGTCTCTCCAACCACCGGCGTTGTCAGCGTGGATGGTGTCCGGGTCGAAAAACCGGGCCCGGACCGGGGCATGGTGTTCCAGCAATATTCCTTGCTGCCTTGGAAAACGGGCTAT
>CALCPC010000410.1 GCA_937900975.1 uncultured Paracoccaceae bacterium | reverse complement strand
GGGCCGACCTTGCCAGAGTGAGCCCTGTTATGTCGCCAATGCTGCCTTTGCCCCAACCCGGGATCCTGGACATCGATCCCTACCAGGGCGGTGCGGCGCATGCCGTGGGCGCAAACCGGGTGACGAAGCTGAGCTCCAACGAAAACCCTTTGGGACCAAGCCCCGCTGCGCGCGCGGCGGTGGTGGCGTTGGCCGAGCGGCTGGCGCTTTACCCGTCGGGCGATCATGGCGCGTTGCGCACGGCCTTGGGCGAGGTTATCGGCCTCGATCCTGACAGGATCCTGTGCGGGGCGGGATCGGATGAGGTGATCGCCCTCCTTTGCCAGGCTTATGTCGGTCCGGGGCTTGACGTTTTATACACCGAGCACGGTTTCGCGATGTACCGCATCTCGGCGCTGGCTGCCGGCGCGCGCCCGATTGCGGTGCCCGAACGGGCGCGGGTCGCAGATGTCGACGCTTTGCTCGCCGCCGTGACGCCCGCGACCCGGCTGGTGTTTTTGGCCAATCCCAACAACCCGACCGGGACCATGATCCCCATGGCCGAGATTGAGCGTCTGGTGGCGGGGCTGCCGGCGGACTGCCTTTTGGTTCTTGACGGTGCTTATGCCGAGTATGTGCCGGGCTATGACGCGGGCGCGGCCTTGGTGGAGGCTGGCGCCAATGTCGTCATGACGCGGACGTTTTCGAAGATCTTCGGTCTGGGCGGGTTGCGCATCGGTTGGGCCTATGCCGCCCCGGGCGTGATCGATGTTTTGAACCGGGTGCGGGGGCCTTTCAACGTCTCGTCGGCCGGGTTGGCCGCGGCGGAGGCGGCGATCCGCGACACCGATTGGACCGAGGCTTGCCGGCGCGAGAATGCCCGCTGGCGGGCGTGGCTGACCGATGCGCTGCGCGCGCTGGGATTGGCCGTCGACACGTCGGAGGCGAATTTCGTGCTGCCAAGGTTTCGGGATGCCACCGCAGCAGACGGTTGCGCCGCGTGGCTTGCCGAGCATGGCATCCTGGTGCGCGGCATGGCCAGCTATGGCCTTCCCGAGGCGCTGCGTATCTCCGTGGGCGATGAGGTCGCCTGCCGGCGGGTTGCCGCCCTTATCGGCGCTTTTCTTGAGGCCGAGACATGAGCGGGGGCGCGGCTGGCGTCTCCCATGTCGCGCTGATCGGGATCGGGCTTTTGGCCTCATCAATCGCGCGGGCGTTGTCGCGGGCGGGGTTTTCGGGCCGTGTCACAGGCTATGACCGGGACGCCGAGGTGCGGGCGACGGCCGCGCGGATTGGGCTTTGCGAGATCGCGGAAACGCCGCTGGCGGCGGTTGCCGGGGCCGATCTGGAGATTTTATGTGTGCCGGTGGGCGTGATGGGCGCGGATGCGGCCGAAATCGCCCCGGCGCTTCGGCCTGGCGCGACGCTGACCGATGTCGGCTCTGTCAAGGCGCGGATCATCGCCGATGTCGCGCCGCATGTGCCGGATGGGGTGCATTTCATTCCCGGCCACCCGATCGCGGGGACCGAACGGTCTGGACCCGAAGCCGGGTTTGCGAGCCTTTTCGACCAGCGCTGGTGCCTGCTAACGCCGTCCAAAGGCACGGATCCCGCAGCGCTGGCCCGGCTTCGCGCGTTTTGGGAGGGTCTTGGCGCCAATGTCGACACGATGGATCCGGACCACCACGATCTTGTCCTGGCTGTCACAAGCCATGCGCCGCATCTGATCGCCTATACGATGGTGGGGGTGGCGGACGATCTGAAACGGGTGCCAGAAACAGAAGTCGTG
>CALCPC010000409.1 GCA_937900975.1 uncultured Paracoccaceae bacterium | reverse complement strand
CTGCTGATCTTGAGACAGCGATTTCTGATCCAATGTGAACGGAAATTGCTCTAGTCTGCACAAAGCTGGTTCTTATGGCCTTCCTGCGGGCGATGCTTCGGTTTGAAAGACAAGCGCCCTTGGCTTGGGGCATTAGCGGTCGGGCAGAGGGATGAACTCTGCCGCGTCGCCGGTTGGCAGCGAGAAGCGTCCGTTCTGCCAATCGCCGGCGCGCCAAGCCTCTTTCGCGTCTTCGATCCGCTCTTTGGACGAGGCGACGAAATTCCACCAAATATAGCGCGGTCCTTCAAGCGTCGCGCCACCGAGCAGCATCAACCGCGCGCCCTTTGGGCCGGCTTTTAGCGACAGGCGGTCACCGGGGCGAAACACCATCATCTGGCCCGCCTCATGGGTTTGACCGGCCAGCGCGACGGAGCCCGAGACGACATAAACGCCCCGATCCTCATGATCATCGGGCAGCGGGATGGAAGCGCCCGGCTCTAGCACCGCATCGGCGTAGAACATCTCAGAGGCCGTTTTGACCGGCGCCGTTTCACCGTAGGCCGTGCCAAGGATCAGGCGCACGGTCTTGCCTTCCCCCTCCATCAACGGCAGCGCCTCTTTCGGGGCGTGGACGAAGGCGGCGGCCTTGTCCTCGTGGTCCTTGGGCAGCGCCACCCAGGTTTGAATGCCGAAAAAGGGCATAGGGTCGGTCTGGGTGGCGTCATCGGTCCGCTCGGAATGGGTGATGCCGTGGCCTGCGACCATCCAGTTGACCGCGCCGGGTTCGATCCATTTGTCGGTGCCGAGGCTGTCGCGGTGGTGCATCCGGCCGCGATACAAGTAGCTGATTGTCGCCAGGCCGATATGGGGATGGGGGCGCACGTCCAGCCCCTTGGTCGGCAGAAACTCTGCCGGGCCCATCTGGTCGAAAAAGATAAATGGGCCAACCATTTGGCGTTTCGGCGCCGGCAGGGCACGGCGGACTTCGAAACCGCCAAGATCGCGGGCCCGCGGGATGATCAGCGTGTCGATGGCATCGCCCGCGTCGCCGGTCGGGCAAGAGGGGTCGAGGGCGGGGTTCCAGCTCATGGCGTTCTCCTTAGCGGCTATGGCAGGGACTTAGTCGCCCCGCGCGGTTTGAGAATGCGGGGATTTCGCACGAGACTGTTGCGCCGCGCGCAATAGCGCGCCGACCCTCAGGCCGGGTCGGACTTCTTCCGCCGCGCCGGCGCCTCGTCGCCTTCGGGCGCCAATCCATAGGGCGCGGCAAGCGCCCAGACATGCGCGGGGATCATCGTTTTCATGCGGCGCGGCGCTGTGCGGCGGAGGTGAAGCACGGTCTCGGCCGCCTTCATCTCTAACCGTGCACGGGCAAATTCTAGCCCCCGGGGCCCAAAGCGCGGCTGCATCCAGGAGACCAAGGGACGAAGCCAATCCGGCATCCTGCGCAGCGGCAGGCCGCCCGCGGCACGGCGCGTGTTCTCGATAAAGCCCCGCACCGCCGCCGCCCGCCGCCCCCGGGATCGCAACGGGTGGAGCGTGATCCGATCCCGGATCCTGTCGAGCACGGCCCGCCCGCGCGCATTGCGCACGATCAGCCATTGCTGCCCCTCGCCCGCCATATAGCCGACGGTGATATCGGCCAGCACGTTGGTGTAATCGACGCAGGTCCGACAGGTGACGGGCCAGAAATCGCTGGGCAAATCGCTTAGCGGCAGGTTGAGAAACGGGATTTCCCGCCGCGTCCCATCGTCAAAGCGCATCTCGACCCGGTAATCGGCGCGGAACTCAAGATAGCTGACCGTCTCGGGCCGGTCCGTGAGGCGGGCGAGGAAGGCGTGAAAGTTCTCGGTCGTGGTGTTGTCCGAACAGGGCGTGCCGATCACGGTGATTTCGTCGAACCCCCAAAGATCGGCAGCAGCGCGAAGCGCGTAGGTCTGGCAAGGGATGGCAATGACCGCGATGCGCCGGTGCCCCGCCGCCCGCGCGGGCCCCAACAGCGCCAGAAGCGGTGCATAGCCCATCCGCATCCCCCGCACGGCGGCCATCGCTGCGGGGTCGGTCACGATCACGGGTTCAGGCCGCCAGCGGTCGTCGGCGGCGGGGGCCACGGGCAACACGGCATCAACGGCCCCGGCGGACAAAAGCGCGGCGGCGAGCGCGGTGGTCAGCCCCGTCCACTGCGCCCCGGGCGCTGGCGGGCTTAGTTCGGCGCGCAGCATCTCAAGATAGGGTCCAAAGAAAAGCTCATCGCCATCGCCGCGCGGTCGGCCGTGCACCGCGGTCTCAAGCGTGGGATAGTCGGGCTTGATGAACTGGCAGGCACGCCCGCAGGCCCGCGCATGGGCGGTTCGCGACAACCCGCAATCGGTGCAAAGACCCCGCGGGACGGCGGCTGCCGGTTCCGGGCGGGTCAGCCCCTCAGGCATCCCAGCCCCGGGTGCGGATCGCATCGGCATCGGCGTTAAGCCGGGGCGGCGCGGCGACCTCCGCCAAAGGGCCGTCGCCAAACCGGATGGGACAGGCGGCCGAGCGGCTTCCCCCAAGGTCGAGCGCGAGGCCCCGCGCCGCTGCATGCGGCGTCGCGTAGGCCTCGGCCACCGTGTTCACGGGGCCCGCGGGCACGCCCGCCTTGGCCATCATCTCCAGCACCTCCGCCCGCGCGCGGGCCGCGACCTCCCCCGCCAAAAGCGCCACGATCACGCCGCGATGGGCCAGCCTTTCGGGGTTGGTGGCAAAGCGCGGATCCTCGGCCCAGTCGCGGCCAAAGGCCGCCGACAAGGCGCGGAACTGGCCGTCATTGCCGCAGGCGATCACCAGCGGCGCGTCCGCGGCCTGGAACACCTGATAGGGAACGATGGAGGGGTGCGTGTTGCCCATGCGCACAGGCGTCGCCCCAGTGATGAGAAAGCTGCTGGCCTGGTTGGCCAGAACAGCCATCATCGAATCGAGAAGGCTCATATCGATCTGGCGCCCCTGACCGGTTTTCTCGCGCTGCAAAAGAGCGGCCTCAATCGCGACGAGGCCATACATCGCGGTAAAAAGATCGGCGAGTGCGGTGCCGGTCTTCATCGCCGGGCCATCGGCGTCGCCGGTTACGTCCATCACGCCCGACATTGCCTGGATGATAAAATCATAGCCCGGCAGATGCGCCCAAGGCCCGGTCTGTCCAAAGCCTGTCACCGAACAATACACAACGCGCGGATTGACGGCGGCGACGGCTGGATAATCGAGACCGAATTTGGCAAGCCCGCCGGTCTTGAAGTTCTCCACAACCACATCGGCGTCTTTGGCCAGCGTTTGCGCCACGCCAAGATCGTCCGGATCGCGAAAGTCGAGCGCGATCGCCCGTTTGCCGCGGTTGGCCGCGTGAAAATAAGTGGCGGCGCCGTCCTCGGCAAAGGGCGGTCCCCACCGGCGCGTGTCGTCGCCCGCCGGACCCTCGACCTTTATCACCGTCGCGCCAAGATCGGCCAGGGTCTGGCAGATCCAAGGGCCTGCCAGAATGCGCGCAAGTTCAAGCACGCGCAAACCGGTCAGCGGCGGCGGTGTCGACATGCAGGGAGGGGAGAGGCAAAGCGGCGACGGGGCAAGATGTTTTTCGGTCTCGTAGGCTTCCGGGCGTTGTCGGGGGCGCCTGCGCCGCCTATGTCGATGGCATGATCGCACTCTCCCGCCTTTGGAATACCGCCCCGCTTGTCAACGTTGTCCGACTGGATGGCGTAATCGGCGGCGGCAGCCGGTTCGGCGGCCCGGGGCTGAACGACAAAGAAACCGCGCCGTTGATCGAACGCGCGTTTTTGCGTGGCAAACCCCGTGCCGTGGCGCTGGCCATCAATTCTCCCGGCGGGTCGCCCGTTCAATCGGCGCTGATCGGCGCGCGGATCCGGCGCCTCTCGGCGGAGGAGGGGGTGCCGGTCTTTGCCTTTTGTGAGGATGTGGCGGCGTCGGGGGGTTATTGGCTGGCCACGGCATGGTCTATCTGGGCGGATCCAAGTCGCACCGTATGGACAACGATT
>CALCPC010000408.1 GCA_937900975.1 uncultured Paracoccaceae bacterium | reverse complement strand
TGTGCCATCGCTGAGGCGCCTTGCGGGCGGGGCCGCGATGGGCGCCGGACTTGGCTTCGGGGTCGGCGTTCTGATCGGTCTTTTCAGCCTGGTGCGTGCCGGGCTGGTCCCGCTGGTCGCCGCGATATTCCCGATCCCCAAGATCGCGTTGTTGCCGCTGTTCGTGATCTGGTTCGGGATCGATGAGGGGTCGAAATACGCGCTGATCGCCTTTGGCACGTTCACGCCGACGGTTGTGGCGACCTATGGCGCCGTCGACAGTGTCGACCGCGGGCTGATCCGCATGGGCCAAAGCTTTGGCCTTCCCTGGGCCTCGATCGTTTGGAAAATTGTGTTGCCGGGGGCGCTGCCGGGCATCTTGTCGGGGCTGCGGATGAGCCGTGCCTTCTGGAGCATTCTGCTGGTCGCGGCCGAGATGCTGGGAGCTGTATACGGGATCGGCGCCTATATCCTTACGGCGGGCTCTCTCTATGATTTGGAGCGGCTTTTTGCCGGCGTGGTGATCCTGTCGCTGCTTGGCGTTGGCGTCAGCGCGGCCATCGGCGCGATTGAGCGGCATTTTTTGCGGTGGCGAAGCTGAGCCTTGGTGCGCGGCAAGCGCGGTGGCAGGTGGCAGTTTCGCGGCCGGAAGGTTGGGCCCAATGGGCCCGGTCCAGACACGCGTTGTCATGGGGCCATGCGGTCTAACCCAGCGGTTGGGCGGCAGGGGCTTAAAGCGTTTCGTGAACACCCTAAAGCGCATAGCGCTGCCTGAAATCAAAGACCTCACCGCGTCATGGGGTGCTTGATGTCTCAGATATTCCCCGAAACGCGACAGATCGGCGTCCAGCGGCGCGACGCCGGTGTTTTCGTGGAGCGTGCCGGAAAGCCAAGACAGCGTCTTTCCGCGGCAGAGGTCCCTGCAAGGACGGGGCCGCAAGCTGGGGCGCGCAGAACGCGGGCGGCCAAGCAGGGTGGCGTCGATGACAAAAGGGGAGCGGTCGCCGAAACGCTGCTGCCGGTCGGCAAAACGCTGGCCGTTCGGCGATTGCGATATGTGCCGCAGACGGGTTTTGGCGCCCTGCGGTGGCTGGCGCCCGGCCTGGTTGAACGCCGTATCAGAGCGTGCGCCACCCAGCCCGCCTGCGCAGATCGACACCCGGCAGCGCAGGGTGCGCCTTGTGGTTTTGGTGGAGATCGGACGGCCCAGCGGCATCAACAGACGGCGCGGGCAGAAGCCGTTCTGTGGACGTCCATCCCGGCGCTTGCCAGATCGGCCATCGGAAATGCGCGACCAGCGCCGTGATAACCGCTTAGCGGCGATGGGCGCTGTGGCCGAATCCTCGATCAACGCTCTGAAACCGGCGCCCGTATCGCAAGGGTCGTCGCCGCCTTCAGCCCTGATCCTTTGCACCGAACGCGGGAACGCTGCCGCGAAATCATTCGGTCGCAGAGCTTGAACGCGCTTTCCGAGTGCGTCCCTTTCAAACCGGCCGACATAGCGTTAGCCCGCCGCCCGGGGTGCCGCCAAGACCCCCTCCAGCACCGGTTCAAGCGACGCGTAATCGTCAAGCAGGCCCGCGGGCGCCATCGCCGCAACGTCCAGCCCCGCTGGCCGGAAGGTCACCAGGACCGACGCCACGCGCGCCGCGGCCGCTGTGTCGCGATCCGTCTGGCTGTCCCCGATCAGAACGGCGGTCTCTGGCGTGCCGCCGGCCGCGCGGATGGTGTCGAGGAGGTGACGCGGATCCGGCTTCTTGTAGGGCAGACTGTCGGCGCCGGTCAGCGCATGGAACCGGTCGCGCACGCCAAGCGTCTGCAGCAACGCCTCCGCCAAGAAAGCGGGTTTCAGCGTGCAGCCGCCCAGCCGCCATCCCGCC
>CALCPC010000407.1 GCA_937900975.1 uncultured Paracoccaceae bacterium | reverse complement strand
CGCCGTAGGCATTGGCGGCAGAGCGGGAGCGCGACCTCGCCTCAGTGACCTTCGACTTCGGCCCCGAGACGCAGGATGTCCACATCGGCGCCGGCACCATCGCGGCGCCCTGCGTGGTGCCGATGCTGCTGGCCGCGCAGGCCGAGGGCGGGCGTATGCCGTTGTCCGAGGTGCTGACCCCGGCCATCGCCGCGGCGGCGGGACACACCGTAACGCCGTTTCAGGCGCGGGTGATGCGGCTGGTCGGCCCGATCCTTTCGGCCGACCCCGCGGCGCGCGCGCTTTATTTCCTCGGCGACGCAACGATGGAGCCGGGCGCCACGCTCTCCAATCCCGCCTTTGGCGAAGTGCTCGACACGCTCGCCCATGAGGGAGCGCGCATTTTCGCCGAGGGGGAGATTGCGGCGGCCCTGCTTGCCTTTCCCGGCAGCCATTTGACACGCGCCGATCTCGCGGTTGGCCCGCGCCAGCGGGCCCCGCTCGGCGTCGCGCGGCGCGGGGTCGACGTGGCGCTTAACCCACCGCCAAGCCTGGGCGGCGTATCGGTCGCGCTGGCGCTTGCGGCGTTGCCGCACCGACCAGGCCCGGGTCGCCTGGCCCAAGCGCTGGATGCCATCGACCGTGTCCGGCGTGAGGCGCCGGATGCCGCCGCGCTCGCCCACGCGCTGCCCGACCACAGCGCCGCGCTGAAGACGCTCCTGGCCGAGACACCGAAGGCCGTGCGCGGCACCACGCATATCTCGGTCATCGACGCTGCGGGGATGGCGGCGGGCCTGACCCTTTCGAACGGCGAAGGGTGCGGGCGCATCCTGCCCGGCACCGGCCTGATGCCCAACAATATGCTGGGGGAGGAGGATCTGGTGCCCGGCGGGCCGCTGGCCTGGACGCCAGACCGGCGGATGGCCAGCATGATGTGCCCGATGCTGTTGCGCGCGGGGGACGCGACCACCGTGCTTGGCACCGGCGGGTCGAGCCGGATCCGCACGGCGCTGGCGCAAGTGGCGCTGGCGCTGATCGACGCCGGCACCCCGTTGGAGGCCGCGATCCGCGCCCCGCGCCTTCATGTCGAGGCCGGGCGGCTTTCCTTTGAAGATACGGGCGATGCCCGCTGGCGCGAGGGTCTGCGCGACTGGTCTGGCGAGACGCGGGTCTTCGCCGAACCCAGCCTCTTTTTCGGCGGCGTCCACGCGGTCCGGGCAGAGGCTGGCACGGTCACGGACGCCTTCGCGGACCCGCGCCGCGCGGGCCATGCGCTGGTTGGGTGATCGGCGCGGGCCTTTCCTCCGCCGAAGCCTCTGACAACGCGGCAGAAACCTTCGTCGGCTAGAGCATTTTCCGTTCAAAGCAGTTCAGTCATCGTCAGAAAACGCGCTCAAGATCAGCATCCTGCTGATCTTGAGACAGCGATTTCTGA
>CALCPC010000406.1 GCA_937900975.1 uncultured Paracoccaceae bacterium | reverse complement strand
GCTCTGTGCCATGAAATTATGATCGCCACGATCAATTCCTTCGTCTGTCGGGGCAAGCGCTACCCAACCGCGCCCGGGGTTCTGCGCGGGCTGTCGGCGATTTTGCCGCGCCCTGTCACCTCTATCCATCTCTGTCTGCGCGATTTTCCGTCCTACCTCGCCTCGGCCTATATCGAGTATATCCGCACGCAGCCCTTTCTCAGCTTCGAGGAGTTCGTCGCCAAGGCCGATCTTTCCGCGCTAAGTTGGGTGCCGTTGGTGCGCACGTTCGGGCGAGTGTTCAAAGGGGCGGCGATGGAGGTTTGGGATGATGAGTTCTTTCGCCGGGACCCATCGGCCGTGATCGACGGCATCTTGGGACGTCCGCTTGCCGGCGATCTGGACCTTGGCGGCCTGAACCAGCGCCCTTCGGCCAGCGCGTCGGTGATTGCAGAGATGGCGCGGATCGCGGAACGCGCGGGCCCCGAGGCCGCGCGCGACGCCATGGCCGCGCTCGAAAAAGCCCACCCGCCGGGGCCCGGTGTGCCGCGTTTCGATCCGTGGGAGGCGGCGGAGGTCACGGCGCTGCGCGGCCTTTACCGGCAAGATCTGGAGACGCTCGACGGTCTGCGCTGGGTTCGGCTGCGCACCTAGAGCATTTTCCGTTCAAAGTGGGTCAGTCATCATCAGAAAACGCGTTCAAGATCAGCATCCTGCTGATCTTGAGACAGCGATTTCTGATCCAATGTGAACGGAAATTGCTCTAAATCACCGACCGCGTTGTGAAAGCGTGGTTCTTGACGCGATCGGTCCTGCTGAGGGTTCAAAGTCGGCTGTGAAAATCGCCAGAACCTTTTTCTTCGCCCGAAACCGCGTCGTGAAATCCCGGGATCCCATAACGCGGCCTGAAATCTGAGATCTCAACGCGGTATGGAAGGCTCGATGCTTCCGGTATTTCACGATACGCCGTACATCGCGCGACATCGCATGATGCGATAAAGATCCTGGCAGGGCAGGCCTGCAGACAGCGTTTTTTGATCCCTTGGCAACGGGATTGCTCTCGCCTGCGCCGATGCGCTCGTGGTTGAGCGGCAGCCTGCGGGGTGGGTGTTTGTCTTGCGATCGCGCGGTCGGCCCATGGGGTTGCGCGCGCCATATGCCCGGCGCGCCGGGATGGGCGCGACATTTCGGCAGCCCCGCAGCCAGGCCTTTCCCGCGCCGGTCTTTGCTGCCAAGCTCGTCACGCAATCGGCAACGAAGGAGGGGACGATGGGCCTCGGCGATATGCTTGGCAAGGTGGTGGAGGCCGCGGGCGGTCTCGATGAAATCGTGGCGAAGGTTCAGGACAGCGATATCGACATCGCGGCCCTGGCTTCCATGGATCTGGAGGCGGTCACGGGCGCGCTGGGCGATCTTGGGATCGATCTTTCGATGCTGGAGGGGCTTGGCATCTCCGTCGAAGACTTGATCGCAAAACTGACCGAGTAGCACGCGACGCCGGAGGCCGGGCCGTTTGGCCCGACCTCCAACCCGTTATTGGTCGAGCGCCAGGACCGCGTCGCCATCGACAAGATCGACCCGTTCAATCGCGTCTTCCGAGGTCCATTTGAAGATCCCGAAAAGCCCGGCGACGACGCCGGTATCGGTGTACTCCATCGTGCCTGTCACACCCTCATAGTTGATTTCCTCGCCCGCGCGGATCGCGGCCAGACCGTCGGCATAGGTGTAGACCGGTATGCCGTCGCCGCCGGTTACGGCATACATCGCCTCGGTCCAGGCCGCCGAATTGATCTCGCCCGATTTCTCAATCGCCAGCGCCGTTGCCACCAAAAGATCATAGTACTGGATGGCGTAGGAGTTGCTGACATCGCCGATTGCCCCGGCCTGCGGGGACGCCTCGGCCTTGCCCTTGTAAAACGACCAGGCCGGGCTGTCGGCGTTTGAGAAGGCGGCAAGCGCCACGTCCTCGTGCTTGTCCGCCGCGCCGATTGTGGCGGTGGCGATAAAGCCCGGTTCCTGCCATTCGCTGGTGCCGACGATGAACCAGGAATTCCCGGCCTCGGCGGCGTTTTTGACAAAAGCGCCGCCATCGGCCGGGGCAGAGAAGACGATCACCGCCTCGGGGTTGAGGCTGGAAATCCGGCTGACCACACCGCGATAGTTCGACTGGTTGGGCTGGATGTCGAGCGCGGCCAGCACGTTCATCCCCAGTGTCTCGGCCGCTTTGGCGGCGGCATTTTTTTGGAGTTGGGAGCCTGCGGCCTCCGTCGCGACCAGAACAACGCTCGACTTGCCGGCGTTTTTGGCGTGCAGAAGCGCCGCTGCGCCCTGTGCACTGTCCATGGGTGAGCCGCGGAAAAGCGGCTCTGCCGCGTTGCCGCCGAACTCCGCCTCGATGGCGCCGCCATGGACCGACGGCATCAAAAGGGCATTGTCGTCCTTGATCTTGTCGAGGACATAGTCGCGGTAAGACATGTAGTTATGCGCGGCGTTCAACAGGATGTCGATGCCCTCGCTGTCGATCAGCTTCCGCGCGGCGCGCGCCTCTCCGATGGTGCCGATGTCTTGGTGGATCGGCGTCAGCGTCCGGCCCAGCGGCGGATCCTCATTGATGACGCTCAGCGCAAAATCGGTGACGCCGTCGAAAAACGCGCCGAAGCCGCCGTACTCACCCGTGTGATAGGTCAGGTGCCCGACTTTGATGTCCTGGGCTTGTGCTGCGCCGGCCAGCAGCACAGCACTGGCCAGAAGTATGGATTTCCGTGTCATAGATCCTCCCGATCTTTAGATGTGGTAGGCTTCCATCAGCTTCTTGCGGCTGAGACGTTTGGCAGAGCGGAGCATGTGCGTCTGTCCGAGGGAGAGCACCAGCACCCGGTCTGCGATCTGAAGTGTTTTGACGGCGTTTTGCTCGGCGATGATGATGGTCACGCCTTTCTGCGCCCGGATTTCAGCGATCTTCTCGAACAGTGTGTCGACCAGAAGCGGCGACAGCCCTGCCGAAGGCTCATCGAGAAGGATCAACCGCGGGTCCTGCATCAGCGCGCGCCCGACCGCCAGCATCTGCCCCTCGCCGCCGCTGAGGCTGCCCGCGGCCTGGCCCTTACGCTCGGCCAGACGGGGGAACAGCGTGTAAACCTCCTCTAGCTTTTCGGCGCGGCTTCTGTGGCCGGTCAGCCCCCCGATGGACAGGTTTTCGGCAACCGAGAGATCGGGGAAAACGTTCTGTTCCTGCGGGACATAGGCAATGCCGCGTTGGGGCAAGTCATAGGCAGGCAGCGGCGTCAGATCCTCACCCTCCCATGCCAAGGTGCCAGAGGCGACCGGCAACAGTTTCGCCAACGTTTTTAAAAGCGTGGTCTTGCCGGCGCCATTGGCGCCAAGCACGGCGAAAATCTCGTTTTCGACCGCGAAGGTGATGTCGCGCAGGATCATCACCTCGCCGTAGCCGCTGACCAGATCCTGCACGTTCAGCACCGCCTAGACCCCCATATACTTTTCGGCGACGACGCGGTTGGCCTTCACGGCCTCCGGCGCGCCTTCGAACAGGATCTCGCCTTCCGACAGGAAATGAACATAGGCGCAATGGCTCCAAATGAGGTCGAGGTCATGCTCGCCCAGGCTCACGGTCAGCGCCCCTGCGGCCACTGTCTCGGAGATCAGCGTCGTG
>CALCPC010000405.1 GCA_937900975.1 uncultured Paracoccaceae bacterium | reverse complement strand
GCTTTTCTGGGGGCCGGTGACGGGCGATCCGGACTATGTCTGGCACCCGCGGGCGGAGGTTTAACGCCTCATCTACCCCGATCTTGCGGCACCCGCACCCGCGCTGTTGCCTGCGGGCGCGGGCACCGTACGCTAAGGTCGACGCGTTGCCATCCACAGCCGCCCGAAAGGCCGGCGCGGCGCAGATCACCGGTCGGCGACGACCGACCCGATTTGGACAGAGGCTTGCTTTCGCCGCCCCGATCTTGCGTTGCAGCACATGCTCTGCTCTATCACAGAACAGCCGTGCGGGCCGGTCGTGTCCGCCGTCCACCGGGGACCGAGCGGCCCCCGCGGCTCGCAGCGAAGGGCCCTGTTATGTTCAAGAAAATCCTGATCGCCAACCGAGGAGAGATCGCCTGCCGCGTGATCAAGACCGCGCGCCGCATGGGGATCGCAACCGTGGCGGTCTATTCGGACGCCGATCGCGGCGCGCTGCATGTCGCCATGGCGGACGAGGCGGTGGCCATCGGCGCCGCACCGGCCGCGGACAGCTACCTTGTGATCGACAAAATCCTCGCCGCCTGCCGCGAGACCGGGGCCGAGGCCGTGCATCCGGGGTATGGGTTCTTGTCGGAGCGGGCCGCGTTTGCGACCGCGCTGGCCGAGGCCGGCATCGCCTTTATCGGGCCGCCGCCCGGGGCGATTGAGGCGATGGGCGACAAGATCACCTCAAAAAAACTGGCCGCCGAGGCCGGCGTTAGCACAGTGCCCGGCTATATGGGCCTGATCGACGACGCGCAGGAGGCGGTTCGGATCGCCGGTGACATCGGCTATCCGGTGATGATCAAGGCCTCGGCCGGCGGTGGCGGCAAGGGGATGCGGATCGCCTGGAACGCGGAAGAAGCGCGCGAGGGGTTCCAAGCGGCAAAGAACGAGGCCAAGGCCAGTTTCGGCGACGACCGCATCTTTATCGAAAAATTCGTGACCAGTCCCCGGCATATCGAAATCCAGGTTCTGGGCGACACCCACGGCACCTGTCTGTATCTGGGTGAGCGGGAGTGCTCGATCCAGCGGCGCAACCAAAAGGTGATCGAGGAGGCGCCGTCGCCCTTTCTCGACGCGGCGACGCGCCAGGCGATGGGCGCGCAGTCGGTGGCGCTGGCCAAGGCCGTCGACTACGCCTCTGCCGGGACGGTCGAGTTTATCGTCGACGGCGACCGCAATTTCTACTTTTTGGAAATGAACACCCGCCTGCAGGTGGAGCATCCGGTGACCGAGCTGATCACCGGGATCGACCTTGTTGAGCAGATGATCCGTGTGGCGGCGGGTGAAAAGCTGGCGATGACCCAGGACGATATCCAGCTTGACGGCTGGGCCATGGAAAGCCGGCTTTATGCCGAGGATCCCTACCGCAACTTTCTCCCCTCCATCGGTCGGCTGACCCGCTACCGCCCGCCGGAGGAGACGCCGGGCTATACGCCGGGCGACCGGCCGACGATGCCGGTCGTGCGCAACGACACCGGCGTGTTCGAGGGGGGGGAGATCAGCCGCTTCTACGATCCGATGATTGCCAAGCTTTGCACCTGGGGGCCGGACCGGGCTGCGGCGGTGGCGGAGATGCGCCGCGCGCTCGACGCGTTTGAGGTGGAGGGGATCGGCCACAACCTGCCCTTCGTCCAGGCCGTGATGGATCACCCGCGCTTTGTCTCGGGTGAGATTTCGACCGGGTTCATCGCCGAGGAATATCCGGAGGGGTTTCAAGGCGCCGCCCTGCCCGAGACGGCGCTGGCCGCGATTGCGCGCGCTGCGGCTGCGATGCAGGTGATGGTCGAAGACCGGGCGTTGCGGGTTGACGGGCAGTTGCGCGCGCGTCCCGCGCAAGACATCCGGCGAAGCTATGTGGTCACGGTCGGCGCCTATTCGGCGCCGGTCGATGTGCGGCTTTCAGCGGGCGCCCTCGACCGGGCCGGCGACAGCCCGGTCGGGGTAGACGTGACCGATGCGGGCCAGGCGAATGCCGCCCTGCGTGTCGCTTGGCGCCCGGGCCAGACCTTGGCCGTGATCCATGCGGACAGCCGGGCCGGCAACGCGGGTGACCCCGCGGCTGGCGAGGGTGAGGCGCATCAGGCGGCTGCGCCCGCCACCTACAAGGTCGGGCTGCGTCAAGACGGCTTTCGCATCCGAACCCGCGGTGCCGACTTGCGCGTCGCCGTCTGCGCCCCCCGGGTCGCCGAACTGGCCGCGCTGATGCCTGAAAAACTGCCACCTGACACGTCAAAACTTCTGCTCTGCCCGATGCCGGGGCTGGTGGTCAGCCTGGCGGTTGCGGAAGGCGACCGGGTGGAGGAGGGGCAGGCTTTGTGCACCGTTGAGGCCATGAAGATGGAAAACGTGCTGCGGGCCGAGCGGCAAGCCACCGTTTTTAAGATCAAGGTGGCGGCCGGGGCCTCGCTGGCCGTCGATGACGTGATCTTGGAATTTGAGTGACGCCGTTCGACGCATGGGTCGGGCCGGCGATCGTCGCCGCGACCATTGCGGCGCTGGTCAATGTCCTGGGCTGGGTGGTCGCCGCGCGGCGGGAGGCCGGGCGGGATCGGCGTCTGCGCCTTGAGCGGGTGCGCGATGTCCAATCGGCGCTGGTGGCCGAGATCCAACCGACGCTTGACGCGCTGAAGCACTTCGATCTTGCTGCGCATCTGGCCGAAAAGATCCAGGCGATGCGCGACGATCCAACCTACATCCCCTTCGTGCCAACGCAAAGAAGCGACCCGGTGTTCCGCGCCATCCTGGCCGAAATCCACGTTCTCCCCGCGGCGACGATCCGCCCGGTTGTGCGCTACTACGCGCAGCTCGACGC
>CALCPC010000404.1 GCA_937900975.1 uncultured Paracoccaceae bacterium | reverse complement strand
GTATACTAACGCTTGCCCGAAGCGGTTTAGATGGATGCGCCAGCGGATGCCGGCGGCATCGACCGGTTTGTCGCCATCACCGAGGCGCTGCGGGCCAAGGGGTTTTCGGCGCCAGAGCTTTTCGCCGCCGACCGGCGGGCGGGGTATATGTTGATGGAGGAACTCGGCGACGCGCTTTTTGCCCGCTGGCTAGGCCGCCAACGGCAGGATGAGCCGATGTTGTACCGCGCCGCCGCGTCGGTTCTGGCGGCCCTGCAGGCACGTGGGCTGGGCGACCTGCCCCCCTATTCGGACGCGATCTATCGGGAGGAAGCGGGGCGCTTTCTGCTTTGGTATCTGCCCGCGGCGACCGGCGCGCCGCCGCATCCCGACACCCGCCGCGCATTTGAGGCCATTGTCGCGGGTCTGACCGCAAAGCTTGGCTGCACGGTGCCGGTGCTGGTGGATTATCACGCCGAAAACCTGATCTGGCGGCCAGAGCGTGAGGGCGTCGCACGGGTTGGGCTTTTGGACTATCAGGACGCGCGGCTTGGGCATCCCGCCTACGACCTCGCGTCGCTTTTGCAGGATGCGCGGCGGGATGTGGGCGCGGCCGCGCGACAGGCGGCGCGCGATGCGTTTCTCGACGGGACCGGACATGACGCTGCGGGGTTGGATGCGGCGATGGCCGCGCTTGGCGCGCAGCGCAATCTCAAGATCCTCGGCCTGTTCGCGCGGCTGGCCCGGCGCGATGGCAAGCCGCAGTATTTGGCGCTGCTGCCACGGGTTTGGGCGCATCTGCAAGACAACCTGGCGCATCCCGCGCTGGGCGATCTAAGCGCCTGGATCCGCAGACACGCGCCGCCCCCCGATGCCAGCATCCGGGCACGGCTGGCCGCCGCATGACCGCCGCGCCGCAAAAAGCGATGGTCTTTGCTGCCGGGCTTGGCACGCGGATGCGGCCGCTGACGGCGACACGCCCGAAACCCTTGATCGTTGTCGCGGGGCAAACCCTGTTGGATCACGCGCTGGATCGCTTGGCCGAGGCGGGCATCCGCGAGGCGGTCGTCAACACCCACTACCTTCCCGACCAGATTGCCGGGCACATTGCCCGCCAACAGGGCACGGGCCGGGCGCCGCTGACGCTGAACGTCACGCACGAGCCGCGGCTTCTTGACACCGGCGGCGGGTTGAAGGCGGCGCTGCCACGGCTTGGGACGGACCCTGTCCTGACGCTCAACACCGATGCGATCTGGCAGGGGCCGCCGCCGCTGCCGCCGCTGCTGAGCGCTTGGGCGCCCGAGCGGATGGACGCGCTGTTGCTTTTGGTCCGCCTTGGGGCTGCGGTGGCGCATCCTGGCGCGGGCGATTTCGACCTCGATCCCGCCGGGCGGCGGATCCGCCGCGGTGCGCGGGCGTCTGCGGCCTATGTCTACACCGGTGCGCAGATCCTGAAGACGGCGCGTG
>CALCPC010000403.1 GCA_937900975.1 uncultured Paracoccaceae bacterium | reverse complement strand
CTTCGTTGGAACGGACTCTAACTCAAATTGGAGGAAGAAACGGGTCTCAGGTCACCGATAGTCCCGATACCATCGCGGCAGCCATCTGCCTGCGCTTCAAAAACAAGGTGTACGCCACCCAGAAGAGGCCCGCGCCGACGAACATCGCGTCGCCGGTCAAAACGCCGGCATCGGCGGCCTCTATGCCGGCCCCGGCGATTGCGACAATCCCCATGAGGATGAGAGCCGCGCCAACAATCTGGTGTCGCGCCATGGCTTCCCCAAGCCACAAGGCGGCCAGCCCCATCCCGATGAACGCTATCGTCGCGGGTTGGATCACAGCGCCATGTGCCAATGCGGCAAACTGGAAACCGCCAATGTTCAGGGCCACAAAGACCGGCCCCGCCGCGCGTGCCAGGGCCAACGCGTGCCCCAAGGTCAATCTGGGCCGCTTTTGCGCGCGCCGGGATGCCGACCATACCAACACAGGCGCCAGCACGACGGCTGCGATGCCGAAGCGAAGCGCCATTCTGTCGAACGTGTGCAGGCCTTCGACCGCGCCGAGGCGGATTGCGATCCGGAATGCCGCCCACATCAAAGCGGCCGTAGGGCCAAAGAGGATCCCAGCAGTGGTCCGCGAAAACAGAGGTTTTAACAGCATTGCAGTCAACGTCGGTTGGGTCCTTGTCAGAAACAGAAGGCGTGCGCCCGGGGGGCAGGCGCGCCAAGCACGCGATCAAACTGCGGCTTCCGCCTCGATCTCGGTATCGCGGGGTAGGCTTTTCCACGGGCTCAGATTTTGGGTCACTTGCGCGACCTTGCGGCGGATGCCGTCGGTGGCATCGCCGCCTAAAGCGAGACGCTGCGGCGGCATGTCAGCCCAAGCCGCCGCGCGCATGAGGGCCGCGCCTTTGCGGGGATCGCCCTTTTGTTGTCGGTTGAACGCGCGCAGGCTTGCGCGGCGTCTCCCGATCGTCGGTGATCGGGCGTGCGTTGAAGCGTTGTGACCGGCCCGGCCCGTCGGTGCGAAACGCGCCCGGCTCAACAAAGGTCCTGCTCTGGGGTGCCCATGACATCTCGGCGTGCTGCGGGGATGGCCACACGCTCAGCGCCGGAACCAGCGGAGGCGCGGGTGATGAACCAGACAGGATTTTCGGGGTATGCCCGTGGAATGGTCCTTTCAGAAGCGATGCGGCAGGAATGCCGTGCATGCTGTCAGATCTGGGGGCGCGCGCTTATGCCGGTAGATCCTCTTTTTGGCTTGCGGTCCTTCATAAGGTGAATGGCGCTGCACCTGAAAAAGGCCGCCCCCGCACCGATGCTGAGGTCGGTTCACTGGCGCGGCACAGGCGGGCGCTTCCAGGACTGCACGCACCAGGCGCGTCTGGCGCGCACGGAAGCTGGCCGTTCGCGGCGTTCCCCAAACGACGCGGGCGCGGGCGAGAAGCACCGGCATCGTCGCGACCGAAGGAGCAAAGGGCATCGCAACCGCAAACTCCATTGCGGCAGGTGCGGCCGGCGCCTGATCGACAAATCTGCCGGCAAGCCAGTGACCGAAGGCCCCCGCCACGCCAAAGCCCATAGGGATGCACCCGGTTTGCGCCGCGCTTCATCCGCCAAGGCTTTGCAGACTATCAGCCAAATACGTGTAGCCCGCGATCATTCTGGTGAAGACCAGAAAGCGTATGGCGTGATTGCCAAGACTGTTTCTGCAGCAGACCAAGCGGTTCGCGAAGGGATCGCGGCATGGCGAAAGAACGGCCCGCTGCAGCGAGGAACGACAGGACGCCAAGCGTCGCGCGCCATCCCAGCAAGGTCGCCAAAACCATGCCGAGAGCGCTGCCGAAAACGATCCCGCCTGTGATCCCGCGAAAACAACTGACATCGCCCGCCCTGTTCGGGCCGCGCGCGTTTGCTGGCGGTGCCGCTGACCAGGGCCCGGAACACGGACACAAGGGGTGCGCGGATCATCCGCGCGACCGCCATGGCCAAACGATCCGGAGCCGAGGCCGCGGCGCGGTTTGAGGGGCCGAAGACGACAAGGATACCCGTCAACAATACGCGACGCCCAAAACGCGTTGCATGCGGCGTCGGAAAGGGGCCGGATATGGCCACCACAAGCCGCGAGGCGGACAGAAGCAGTCCGGCAGGGGCACTGGAACTGTCGAGGTCGGTGGTCATCGCGGGCAGGACGCCCATGACGATGATTTCGGGGGTGATGACGGCAAACGCAGCCAATGCCATCACAAGGATTAAGCTCCAAAAGCGGGGCGTCAGAGTGACGCGCAGTTTGACGCGTTGGGGCGTAAGCATTGTG
>CALCPC010000402.1 GCA_937900975.1 uncultured Paracoccaceae bacterium | reverse complement strand
GGAAGGCGGCGATGTGGGGGCGCGTCTCCGCCCCCTTGGCGCAGAGGAAGCGGAACCGCACGCCGGTGCGCAGCGCGGTCGTGAACGGGGCCACCAGCCGCCCGTCCGCCAGATCCTTGACCACCAGCGCGCGGCGGCCCAGCACGATGCCCACGCCCGCAAGGGCCGCGTCAACCGCGTGGTCGGCCTGGCTGAAACGGGGTCCGTGCGTCGGCGCGTGGTCGATACCCATCGCGCCAAACCATGTGGCCCAGTCCGCCGATGGGTTCAGAAAACTGATGCTGTCGTCAAACACCAGGGGCCATTCTTCGGCCAGCGGCAGGACATAGTGATCGTCCTCGTTGCCGTAGCCAAAGCGGATTGCCACGTCGATGCCGTCGCGGGCCAGATCCATCATCTTGAGGCTCGCGGCAAAGCGCAGCTCGACCTCCGGATGGGCCTGCGCGAATTCATAGAGGCGCGGGGCCAGCCATTTGGCGGTAAAGGCCGGACCCGCTGTGACGGTAAGCGTATGATTGTCTTGCGTTCTTTCGGCAGCGCGCCATGCGGTCGCGAGGGTCTGGAACCCGTCGGCCACACCGGGGGCCAGCGCCTTGCCCGCCTCCGTCAGCTCCACCGCGCGGTTCAGACGGCGGAACACCTGCGTGCCCAGATGCTCTTCCAGCGACTTGATCTGAAAACTGAGCGCGGCGGGCGTCACGTGCAGCTCTTCGGCGGCCTTGGCAAAGGACATATGCCGTGCCGCCGCATCAAAGGCGCGCAGGGCTGTCAGAGGGGGGAGGCGATCGGGCATGTTCGCTTAAGTACAGCTTAACTGAGCCGCTGAAAAGTCTCGTTTGTCGGAAAACGATCCGGCAGCCATATTCAACCCAAGACGAAACAACAGCACACCGGAGACAGACATGTTCGAGACCTCTGCAAACCCCGCCGTCCGCAACGCAATGATCAAGGCACATGCCGAACGCGGCGCCGCTCTGGCTGACGCCTGGGGCTGGCTGTTCGGGGCCAAATCTTCCCGCTGCTGCGCGCGCGCCATCTTACGGGATAAGCGAAGGGCCGGTGCACATGCACCGGCCCTTTTTCGTGAAATCCGCTGTCACAACCTGTGCACAACCTGTGCACAGCCTGTACACCGCGCGTGTGACTCAGACGAAGAACTGGGCGCCGTTGGCCGAAATCGTCGAGCCGTTGATAAAGCCCGAATCGTCGGAGGCGAGGAACACGACGCAGCGCGCGATCTCTTCGGGTTCGCCCAGACGGCCCGCGGGGATCTGCGGGATGATCTTTTCGTTCAGCACGGCCTCGGGGATGGCGCGGACCATCTCGGTGCCGATATAGCCGGGGCAGATCGCGTTGGCGGTGATGCCGGCGCGCGCGCCTTCCTGGGCCAGCGATTTGACGATGCCCAGATCGCCCGCCTTGGTCGCGGCATAGTTCACCTGGCCGAACTGGCCTTTCTGGCCGTTGATCGACGAGATGACGATGACGCGGCCGAATTTGCGCTCGCGCATGCCGGGCCAGATCGGGTGCACGGTGTTGAACACACCGGTGAGGTTGGTATCGACGACCTCGTGCCACTGCTCGGGCGTCATGCGGTGGAACGGCGCGTCGCGGGTGATGCCCGCATTTGCGACGACCACTTCGATGGGGCCGAGGTCGGCTTCGACCTGTTCGATCCCCGCTTTGGAGCTGTCGTAATCGGCGACGTTCCACTTGTAGGTCTTGATGCCGGTTTCCGCGGTGAACTTGGCGGCGGCCTCATCATTGCCAGCGTAGGTGGCGGCGACGGTGTAGCCATCGGCCTGAAGGGCCTTGGAAATGGCTTCGCCAATGCCACGGCTGCCGCCGGTGACCAGTGCGACTCGTCCCATGTCTCTCTCCTTATGGGTGTATATTGGAAATGATGTTAGCGAGTGAGCCGCTGGGCGCGCAATAA
>CALCPC010000401.1 GCA_937900975.1 uncultured Paracoccaceae bacterium | reverse complement strand
GAGGTTGTGAATATCTCACAGCCCGTTTCGGTCACACCCACCGAATGCTCAAACTGCGCGGAAAGCGACTTGTCCTTCGTCACCGCCGTCCAGCCATCGGCCAGCACTTTGGTTTCGGGGCGGCCAAGATTTATCATCGGCTCGATCGTGAAAAACATCCCCGGCTCCAACCGCGGACCGGTGCCCGGACGACCGTAGTGCAGAACGTTCGGCGCCGCATGGAACACGCGGCCGAGCCCGTGACCGCAGAAATCGCGCACGACAGAGCATCGCTCCCCCTCTGCGAAAACCTGGATCGCATGGCCGATATCGCCAAAGGTGTTGCCAGGTTTGACGACCTCGATCCCCCGCATCAACGCCTGATGCGTCACGTCGATCAAGCGCTCGGACCGTCGGGACAGTTTGCCGGCGGCGAACATCCGGCTGGAATCCCCATACCAGCCATCGACGATGCATGTTACGTCGATGTTCAAGATATCGCCGTCGCGCAAGCGCTTCTCGGACGGGATCCCATGGCAAACGACATGGTTGATCGAGATACAGCTTGCGTGCTGGTAGCCCTTGTAGCCGATGGTGGCCGACACCCCACCGCGCTCCACCACAAACGCCTCAATCCGCTCATCAAGCTCTGCTGTTGTCACGCCGGGCGCAACGTGGTCGGCAATCATGTCCAGCGTTTCGGCCGCCAGACGGCCGGCCCGGTGCATCCCCGCAAAATCGGCCTTCGCGTGGATACGAATTCCGTCCTTGTTCAGGCGCCCTGGCACAAGACCTTCCAACATGCGCTCCCTTTCCACAACGGTGGCGGGTTATCACGCCGCCGCACATTCTAAATGCGCTTTTCCGGCCCGGTTTTCAAGTTTCGGCATCCAGCGGCATAACACCGCCAAGAACCACCGATTGCGTCGAAATCTCGGCCCGATGCGCCAGCATCTCAACCCCCGCATCCCGGGCCTGCCGTGCGGCAACAGCATAAGCGGGGTCAAGATCGGCGGCAAGGCGCATCGATGTGCAATCGGTGCGTTGGATAACGTATAAAAGCACGGCCCGGTGCCCGGCGCGGACCATCGCCGCAAGCTCCTCAAGGTGCCGCGCACCGCGGGCTGTGACGCAATCGGGAAACTCTGCCAGGGCGTCGCGACGGCGCAGGTGAACGTTCTTAACCTCCACATAGATCGGCGCCGCACCGCCTTCGAGCAGGAAATCCACGCGGCTTTTCTCCCCATACCGGACCTCAGCCCGCACCGTGGCATAATCCTGCAGCGATGGGATGGCGCGCGCGGCCAGCGCATCGCCCACGATCCGGTTGGGCACGCCGGTGTCGATGCCGGCCAGATGCCCGTCCTCCAACGCGATCAGCTTCCAGCTGAACCGCAATTTCCGGCGCGGGTTGCAGCTGTCTTGCAGCCACACGCGCGCGCCGGGCGTGCTGACCGACAGCATCGTCCCGGGGTTCGCGCAATGAACCGTCAGCGGCGTTCCATCGGCCAGCGTGACATCGGCCAGGAACCGGTTATATCGCCGAAGAAGCGTCGCGGGGATGAGGGGCGGGTCGAATTGCATCGCTCTTGGCTACTCCGCGCGCGCCCGGTCTGACAAGGAGCGTTGACGATGCCAAACCCGACCGCCGCCATGCTTGTGATCGGTGATGAGATCCTGTCAGGCCGCACCCGCGACGCAAACATGCACCACCTTGCAGGGCGGCTGTCGGCGCATGGCATCGATCTTTGCGAGGTTCGGATCGTGGCCGACAAGCAGGACGCGGTTGTCGACGCGCTCAACGCGCTCAGATCGGCGTGGGATCATGTGTTCACCTCGGGCGGGATCGGCCCGACCCATGACGATATCACCGCCGATTGCGTGGCAGCAGCGTTCGGCGTCGGCATCGACATTCGCGACGATGCGCGCGCGGTTCTGGCCACGAACTACCCCGGCGGCGCGGCCGACCTGACGCCGGCCCGGCTGCGCATGGCGCGGATCCCCGATGGTGCGACGCTGATCGACAACCCCGTGTCCAAGGCGCCGGGATTTCGGATCGGCAACGTGCATGTGATGGCGGGCGTGCCGAAGATCTTCGCCGCGATGCTAGAGGGCGTGGTGTCAGAGCTTGCCGGCGGCGCGCCGCTTCTGTCCGAAAGCGTGCGGATCGACCGGGGGGAAAGCGATGTGGCCGAGGCTTTGGGCGCAATCGCCGCCCGGTTCGACGATGTTTCCATTGGCTCATACCCGTTTCAACGCGACGGGCGCTTTGGCACCAACATCGTCCTGCGCTGCCCCGACCGTGACAGGCTGGATGCCGCCACGAACGAAGTTCGCGTTCTGGCAAGCTAGCGAACAGGGTTTGACCCCCCGGCCCGCTTCGCCTTAGGGTCGAGCGTCACGCGGACGTGGCGAAATGGTAGACGCAACGGACTTAGAGGAAGACTTGAGTGCGCCCGGGGAAACCCGGGACGTAGAACTGCTCAAATTCGGGGAAAGCTGACCGGCCGCGCCGCTGCCAATCCCGAGCCAAGCCCCAGGCCACGCGCCCCGGGGAAGGTGTAGAGACTAGACGGGCAGCGCCTAACCGCCGCGGGCGCAGGGCGAAGGGATAGTCCAGACTGTCAAACCGGGGCGCACGCGCTTTGGGCGGCGAAAGCCGTAGCGGTACGAAAATCCGTTTCTCGTATGGGAGTGTGGGTTCGAGTCCCACCGTCCGCACCACACCAACCTTTCGGGCCGCAGACTGCCCATAAGGTTTTTAGGGGGAACGCGAAGCCAGCGGTTTTAGCACCCTCCATTTCGGCCCCATCGGATAGGGTTTTGTGAAGGGCCGGTTCTGCACCGACATGCGGCCTGCGATGCCGCCAATTTCCTTGGCTAGGGCAATTCCCGTTCACATTGGATCAGAAATCGCTGTCTCAAGATCAGCATCCTGCTGATCTTGAACGCGTTTTCTGATGATGACTGACTCACTTTGAACGGAAAATG
>CALCPC010000400.1 GCA_937900975.1 uncultured Paracoccaceae bacterium | reverse complement strand
GACCAGGTGACCGTCTCACCCAGCCTCAGCATCGGGTGCCATCTTTCACCCCGGGGCGAGAAATTCGCCGAGGCGCTGCGCCGGGCCGATGCGGCGCTGAAGGCCGCAAAGGCCGCCGGGCGGGGCCAAATTTCCACCTACACCGCCGCCTTGGACCGCCCGCGTCAGCGGCGGGCCGAGGTCGAGGCTGCGGTGCGCAACGGCATCCTTCAGCAGCGCTTCACGTTGGACTACCAGCCGATTTACGATGCGTCGGCGATCAACGTTTTGGGTTTCGAGGCCGTCCTGCGGCTTCACGACACTGCGGGCGCGCCCATCGCACCGGAGGAGTTTTTGCCGGTGGCCGAAGCGACCGGTCTGATCGGGGACCTGGCGTCGTGGACTCTCACCACAGCCATCGGTGCTGCGCGCACTTGGCCGGAGGGGCGGTTTGTTGCCGTCAATCTCTCCCCACACCAGTTCCAGGCCGGCGATCTTGTTGAGCGTGTGCGAACCGCGCTTCGAAAATCCGGCATGCCGCCGCACCGGCTGGAACTTGAGATTCCCGAGGCCGCATTGTTGGAGGATGCGGTCAAACTCGCCCACCAATTGACCGGTCTGCGCGACCTTGGCGTCGCCCTTGTGCTCGACAATTTCGGGACCGGCGCGTCGGGGCTCGGCCATCTTTGGAAACACAGTTTCGACAAGGTCAAAATCGACAGCGTGTTTTTGGAGGCGCATGAGTTTCACAGCGATAAATACGCCAAAATACTGTCAACGCTGGTTGTTCTGGGACAGAACCTTGGACTGTCCGTCGCTGTGGAGGGCGTGAAAAACGCCCAACAGCTTGATATGTTGCAGCGTCTGGCGTGCGACCAATATCAGGGCGCGCATCTCTGCGCGCCGATGCGCAACGGAGAGATCCCGGGCCTTCTCGGCCAGCCCGCGCGGTTGCGCAGCGTCTGACGCGCCCGACCCGTTTGGGAAACGCGGCCCGCCAGCGGCGACGACCCGGGGCGGAGAGCGGCGGTGAGGCGCTGCCCGAACCGGGTGCATCCGCCACGACACCCAACAATCCCCGCGCCGCGCCGATCAAAGGATCCAGGAAGGTGAAGCCGAGGGCCCCGCCGGTTTGGCAGAGCCCTGCGGGCAATGCGTCGCCCGGATGCCCGCGCTCTACCGGTCCGGCCTAGCCGCTGGGACCCGAGTTTTAAGCGGGATGCGCATAT
>CALCPC010000399.1 GCA_937900975.1 uncultured Paracoccaceae bacterium | reverse complement strand
AAGGGCCGGCCTGACGGTCCGCGACCGCGGCGGAAAGGCGCGCGCATTCGGCGCGCCGCCGGGCCCACGCTATAGCCCCCGCAGCGGGCCGCCAGTCTCTGCTTTAAATACCCGCACGGCACTGTGCCGACGCGTGTTAGGCATGCCCGATCCAATGGCATGTGCGCGCAAGGGCTGCACCCCAAAGAACGAAAGGCGCGTCAGCCGGCGGCCGCGGCCACGATGCCGGCAAAATCGGCGGCTTTAAGCGATGCGCCCCCAACCAGCGCCCCGTCGACATCGTCGACGGCAAAGATCTCGGCCGCGTTGCTGGGTTTGACTGACCCCCCGTAAAGAATGCGAACCGTGCGCCCAACCGCGCCAAAGCGGGTGACGAGGGCTGCCCGACTCGCGGCGTGAACTTCGCCGATTTGCGCCGCTGTCGCCGTTCGCCCGGTGCCGATGGCCCAAACAGGCTCATAGGCGATGACAAGGTTTTCACCGGTTGCGCCCTCGGGCACCGAATCCCAAAGCTGGCGGTCCACCACGCTTAACGCCTGGCCTGCGTCGCGGTCTTCTTCGCGCTCACCGATACAGACAATCGCGGTCAAGCCCGCCGCTTGCGCCGCTGTGGTTTTCGCCGCGACCAGCGCGGATGTCTCCCCGTGATCCGCGCGACGCTCCGAATGGCCGAGGATAACGGCGCTGACCCCGAGCGCTGCCAGCAAATGCGCCGAAACATCGCCCGTATGGGCCCCAGCGTCGGCCCAATGACAATCCTGCGCGCCGATGCCGATCCCGGGCGCCGCTGCTAAAAACGCCGGGATCAGCGGAAAGGGCGGGCAGATCAGCACATCGCAGCCAGGCTGCGGCACAGCCGCGGCGAGATCCGCCAGCATTGCCTCCGACCCCGGCGCCCCGTTCATTTTCCAATTTCCCGCCGCCAATTTACGCATGTTTCTCTCCCTCACCCGCATTCGGGCAGGGCTATCAAACCGGGCGCAGTGGGCCAAGCCTCACATATCGGCGAATTTGATCGACTCGCCGCAGCCGCAGGCTTCTGTCACATTCGGGTTCTTGAATTTAAACCCGGCTTCAAGCAGCGAAACCTCATAGACGATTTCGGTGCCGAACAAAAACATCTGCGCCATCGGGGCGATCAGGACCCGCGCGCCATCCTGCTCCACAACCTCGTCATGGGGGTCGGGCTCCGCCACATAGTCCATGGTGTATTCCATGCCCGCGCAGCCGCCCTTCTTGACGCCGATTCGCAACCCTTGAGAGCCCCCTTCGGCCATCA
>CALCPC010000398.1 GCA_937900975.1 uncultured Paracoccaceae bacterium | reverse complement strand
AGCGCCCGTTTTGCACTTTAAGGTTGATTTACCGGTCTGCGCGCCGGATACTGCCGACGTGGTTTGATTATCGCGTCGGCATGGCGACACAAGTGATTGGTCTTCCGGCACGCGGGTTGTCGCGCCGGCAGTTGATTGCGACGGCAACCTTGGCTGGCGTGGCGTCCGGGTTTTACGGGCGCTGCTTTGGCATCAGCCTGTCCGTCCGCCGGTTTCCCGAAACTGCGACCTTCCACCTGGCCTTCCACAACCTCGATCTTGCGCCGGCCCAACCGCGCTTGGCGGAGGTTTTTTTGTTGGGCGGCGAGACGCCTTCTCTGGCGCGGCAGGAGTTTCGGTGGGGGTTTGGCCGCGCGCTTGTCGGACACTGGTCGGGCGACGGAGATTTGTTGGCGGTGCTGGAACTGGCCGACGGTCGGATCCTAACGGCGCAGCGCTCCGACCCGACCTAGCCTGCGGGGCCGCGCGCAGTCGCGCCCAAGCCGGTCCAGGGCGCTTCTCTGCCGCACCGCTTGGACGCCCGGGGGCCTGGGCGGGTGGCGTGCCGCATCTCATGTCCCCTTGCGGCGCGTTTTGGGCTGCGCGCGCTGCCAGAGCCGCGGCGACGGGCCAAAACACCGCGCGCCTGGCCGCGTGCGAAGCCCCTTGATCTGGCCCCCGCGGACGCCCAGTGTCGCCCTAGCCCCACCATGCGGAGCGCGCCTGTGCTGACCCGATCCTCTGGAACCCTTTTGACCATCGCCGCCCATCCCGATGACGAGGTTTTGGGCTGCGCCGCAACGGTGCGCCGTTTGGTGCAAACGGGGTGGTCGGCGCACCTGATCGTGATGACCGCGGGCGTGGCCGGACGGCTTACCGAGCCCGAGGCGGCCGTGCAATCGCCCGAGCGCGCGGCGCTTTTGGCGCAGCTTCACGCCGCGGCGGATGTCGTGGGCTATGCCGGGCGCACGGTGCTCGACTTTCCCGACAACCGCATGGACACGGTCAGCCGCATGGACATCGCCCATGCGTTAACGCCCCATGTCCAGAAATTGCGCCCCGATCTTGTGCTGACCCACCATCCAGGCGACTACAACTGGGATCATGGCCGCACGTTCGACGCCGTGATGATGGCCGCCCGCGCCAACCCGCCAGACCATGCGCCGGGGGAGATCTGGGCCTTTGAGGTGTTATCCTCGACCGAGCGGGGCTGGCAGACACCCGACCGCGCCTTTCACCCAAATCTCTATGTCGACATCGCCCGCACGATCGCTCAAAAAAAACTCGCGATGTCGATCT
>CALCPC010000397.1 GCA_937900975.1 uncultured Paracoccaceae bacterium | reverse complement strand
TAGGCGCGCGCGCCGCTGAGGCTTTCTACCGGAATGATGTGGGGTGAGCGGCTGTTGCTGGTCAAAAACAGCGTCTCGGCGCCGTTCAGCGAATAGGTCAGCATGTCGATCGGCTGGCCGTTGCCGTAATCCATGATGGTGCGCGCCGAGATTTTGGCGCCGTCCACGATCTCATCGAGCCCGATCAGAACAACGGGGCTGCAGGTATAGGCGGCGACCAAAGTCGGGGCGCCGTCGACCTCCTGGATCGTCATCGCCCGGATCGGGGCGCGGGTCTCAAACTGATCGTGGGAGATGTGATACATCTCCACGCTCGCGGCTTCCTGCACGTCGGTGAAGGGATAGGGGATCCGCCGCAAGGTCGACAGGAAGTTGTCAAAGGCGACCCCCGACACGAAAAGCTCCCCCTCATAGAACGCCATGTCCATGATGGCGAGCGAGCTTAGCGTAACCTCGCCCTTCGCCATGTCGCGCACCAAGGGCGGCATTTGGCCCAAACCGCGGGGGCGAAACGTCGTGTCTTGGTCGGGGAAATGGGCAAGCGCCTGTTTTTGGAAGGGCAGGGCGGTCAGATCGACGACGCTGATGGTGCCGTCTTGGGCCACCTTGATCAGCGCCGGCGCGGACTCAAAGTTGCCGATCCGCGAGACCGAGATGTAGATTTCGGCGCTTATCGGATGCACCGCCATATCGTTGATCGCCACAGCGCTGCGCGGCACGCCCAGCCGGTCGGCGATCTTAACGTCGATGTCGCCGATGTTGACGGGCATGACCCGGTCTGGCGCAGCGGCCCCGGTCATCGCAAAGGCAAAGATCGCCCCCTGATAGTTGTCGCCGACAAAAAGCGTACCGTCGGCCGCAAACTCAAGCGCGCCCGCAAACCGCAAATCCAACTCATCTTCCGCAACCGCCGCCGTTGCCAGCGGTGTCAGCGCCAGCAGCGTGGCTGTGGCCGCCTGCTTTAGATCGATCATCTCCGGTCTCCTTTGGGTCCATCGAAGCTATCGAGGGTTCCGCTGGCGCCGTGTGCGCCTGCGTAGCACCCCGAAAATCAGTCTAGATCCAGGAAGATCGGGCGACTATTTGCTGATTTCCGAACGGATTGGTTGGCTGCGCCGAACAATCGTCAAAACCCAGCCCGAAGGCGCAGCCGCCCGCACGGGGCGCAAACATGCCCTGGAAAGCCGGCGCCGAGACGGGTTTTCGACGCCTTCCACGGCGCTGCGCGCCGGGCGGGCCGCTTACACCAGATCTGCGTCCGTCATGACCACGACAAGGGCCGGGCCGTCGATGGCCAGCGCCTCACGGAGCGCCGCCTCAACATCCGCGCCCGCGCTGACCTTGGTCCCATGGGCGCCGCAAAGACGGGCGAAGGCCGCAAAGGACGGGTTGACGAGGCTTGTCTCCCAGACGGGCCATTCGCCGGCGCGCTGTTCTTTCGAGATCTTACCAAGCTCGTGATTGTGCAGCAGGACATGGGTGATATCCATGCCGTACTTGACCGCCGTCGTCAGTTCCATCGCGTATTGGCCAAAGCCGCCATCGCCGGAGCTCGCGATCACTTTGCGGCCGCGAAACGCCTCAAAATCCTGTGTCGCGGCCCAGGCGCCGATCGCCGCCGGTAAGCCGAACCCGATCGAGCCCAGATACCCCGACATCATTACGGGCTGGCCCTTCGTCTCGAAGTACCGCCCGAAGGAGTAGGTGTTGTTGCCGACATCGACCGCGATCAAGGCGGCGGCGGGGGCTGCGCGCGACAGCGCCTCGAAAACGGCGGCAGAGTGGACGCCCTGGCTGCCTTCCTCGGCCAAGCGGGCGGTTTTCTCGGCGCGCCAGATGGCCCAACGCTCCCGCAATTCCGCGATCTGGTCGGGGGCGTCGGCTGGGCGCATGACGCGCGGTGCAAGCGCTGTGCAAAACGCACCGAACTCGCCCCAAATCGGCAAGGTGACCGGGTGGAACTAGCCCAACTGCAACCGCTCAAAATCGACTTGGAACGTGGGTTTGCAGCGGTTGATCCCAGTGTGGTTCGAAAACGAGGCGCCAAGCACGATCTGCAAATCGCATTCGTTCATGAACCAGCTGGCAATCGGCGTGCCCGAGCGGCCGAGAACGCCCGCAGCATTGGGGTGGTTGTCGGCGATCAGCCCTTTGCCCTTGAACGTGGTCACAACCGGCGCGCCCAGCGTCTGGGCCAGTGCGATGATGCTGGCCCGCGCGTCCCAGGCGCCGTGGCCCATGATGATCATGGGGCGCTTGGCGGCCGCAATCATCTCGGCGGCCTTGGACACATCCCCCGCCTGCGCCAGAACCACCGGCGCCGCGACCCGGCCCCCGGGGGTTCCGGCCTTCGCGTCCGAGGCCTGGGGCTGGATGTCGTCGGGAAAGATAAGATGCGCCACGTCGCGCTCGACCAGCGCGGTCTTGACGGCAAGCGAAGCCAGTTCCGCGTGGTTCGAGGTGGACAAAACCGGCTGGGAGAACCGGCTGACCGCCTCAAACGCCGATTTTACGTCAATGTCTTGGAAGGCGCCGGGCCCCAGCACTTGCGTCTGGACTTGACCGGTCAGCGCCAAGACCGGCGCCCGATCCACCTTGGCGTCCCACATCCCCGTCAGAAGGTTCGTGGCGCCGGGCCCCGCGATGGTCAGGCAGGCGGCGGGCTTGCCCGTCAGCTTGCCATAGGCTGAGGCTGCAAAGGCCGCCGCGCCTTCGTGGCGGATGCCGATATACCCCATCTGCCCGTCCGAAACCCGCCGCCGGATGGCATCCGCCAGACCGAGATTGGAGTGGCCGACCATCCCGAAAACCCGCTTGACGCCCCAGTTCACCAAGGTTTCGGCGACCACGTCGGTCACGGTCCGGGTGTGTGCGGGCTCAGGCTCTAGCCCCACGAAAACCTCGCCGTCGCGAACATCGACGGGATAGGTCTTTTGGCCCGTATCCTCATGCCCGCCGGGCGGGGCGCCGGTGATGGGATCGAAGTCCCAACCGTGCCAGGGGCATCGGATCCAGCATTTGCCATCGACCCCGGTTTCGATCGACCCTTCACCCAAGGGCCCACCTTGGTGGGGACAATGGTTGTCCATCGCCGCCCAAACACCCCCGAAATGAGAGAGACAAAGATAATGGGTCCGCGCGGAAACCGTCTTCACCCGACCGTCCGGCAGATCCGCCGGACCAACGCTTACCCAGTCTAGTTCACCCACGTCCTGCCTCCTCATCCCATGGTGGCGCCATCGCGCGCCTGGCGTCGGGCGTGGACCGGGGCCCGTGCCGACGCCGCAGTCCGTGTCGCCAAAGCCGCGGGAAATCCCGACACGCCTGCGCAACAGGCTTGTTCTGCCATAGCATCCAAACCGTGGCGGAGGATACGCAAAACCCGCAGCCGCTCTGCGATCCCCGGGCTGGGGCTTTTGCGCCGTCAGGCCAGCCGCGGGCGTGACCGGTGAACGCTGCTTCTGATCCGGCGGGCTTGGCGCAAGATCAGCGGCGCAGGATGGGCCAGCGCGCGACCAACGCCGCCGCATGCGTGCGGCCAAGCCCAATAGATCCGCGCTGGCACGGCCGCGCAGCAGAGGCTGCGCCGCGGGCTTTTCAAAGCGTGCCAAGCCCCCCGTCGACGCGATGGCAAGCGGGCAACGATCAGGAAGGCAGGCCAGCCTGTCCAGAGATCAATCTTGAGACCGCTTGAGCCGCCATCGGGCCCCCCCCAACGCCACCAAGCCAAGCCATTTTAAAAGCCGCCGCCTCACCAAAACCCACGCCACCGAAAAAGCGGCG
>CALCPC010000396.1 GCA_937900975.1 uncultured Paracoccaceae bacterium | reverse complement strand
GGCCGCCCTAGCCCATCCGCGTGGCGCTTGTCCGGGCAACCGGGCCCGCCCATCGGTTTTGCGCGTCGCGCCAAGGCACACGCTTGCGTCAGCGCAGGCCCAAAGGCGCAAAGCCCTAGACACCCTGGGGCGCCGAGGGCGAAAGCCGGCCGCCGTAGCGCACGGGCGTGACGCGCTTGGCCTGGCCCGTTTTGCGGTCTGTTTCCACCAGAACGCCGGCCAAGGTCGCCGGGCCCAACGCGGGCGTGAAGCGATTTTTGGGCATCCCGGTCACAAACCGCCCCAGCGGCTCTGCCTTATCCATACCGATCACCGAATTGTAGTCACCGCACATCCCCGCATCGGTCAAATACCCGGTCCCGCCGGGCAGGATCTGCGCATCCGCCGTCGGCACATGGGTGTGCGTCCCCACAACCAGCGAAGCGCGTCCGTCGCAGAAATGGCCCATCGCCATCTTCTCGGACGTCGCCTCGGCATGCACATCGACAATCACTGCCGCCGCCAGCCCGCCCAGCGGCGCGGTCTTGAGCGCGGCGTCGATTTGCCCAAACGGATCCTCGAACGCCCGGCGCATAAAGACCTGGCCCAGAACCTGGGCCACGAACACCTTGTCGCCGTTGGCAAGCGTGTAAAGCCGGCTGCCCTGTCCGGGTGCCGTCTTGGCGTAGTTGAGGGGTCGCAGGATCCGAGGCTCCCCCGCGATCAGGGCTGTCATGTCCTTCTGGTCGAAGGCATGATCGCCGAGGGTGATGCAATCGGCCCCCGCCTCCAACATCTCCCGCGCATGGGCGGCTGAAAGACCCATGCCCGCCGACGCGTTCTCACCGTTCACGATGATGAAGTCGAGCGACCAGTCGCGCCGAAGCACGGGCAGGGCCGCCAAAACGGCCGCGCGGCCCGAGCGCCCAACGACGTCACCGAGAAAAAGGATATACAAACACCCGACCGCAAGGCGAGCAACCCGCGAAAGGCAAGCGTCAACGCGTCCGACCCGCCGGAAGCGCGCAACTATGACCAAGGCATCCAGGGGTTGGTCATACGGGCCGCGCGGAACGGCATCAAGCGCCTGCGCTTCATAGGCAAAGCCCACGCAGCGCACCCGGCCGCCGGCGGCCAGCGCGGCCAGCGTGCGGTCGTAGTAGCCGCCGCCATAGCCCAGGCGGTACCCGGCAGGATCGAAGGCAAGAAGCGGGACCATCAGAAGATCGGGCTTCAGCGGGCGGTCCTCTGCCGGGATCGCCGCGCCATAGGCGCCGGCGATCAGCGCGGTGTCGGGCGTCCAGGCGCGGAACGACAGCGCCAAACCGGGCCCCTCCACCACGGGCACACAAACGCCGTATCCCTCCGCCACCAGCGCCGACATCACCGGGCGCGGATCGATCTCGGACCGGATGGGAAGGTATCCCGAAACCACCTCGACCCCAGCGGCGGCCCGGATCCATTTCAGCATCGCCGCCGTCGCCGGTTCGATCGCGACAACGCCATGCACGGCCTTGCGCCGTGCAGCCATGTCCCGGCGAAGGTCGGATTTTATCCTGTCGAGATCCATGGCTCGCGTCGCGATACGGTCAGGCGGCGGGCCCGCAGCAATCGTGGAGGCGTCAAATCCTTGAGAGCCTGGAAAACCAGGGGGGCGCCAGATGCGTCAGGCCACGACCCGAAGCAGAGCCAGCTCCCTCAAGAACACTTAAGGCCACTAGGATGTTGTCCTCATCACGCAGAGAGCAGCACCCGCCTTTGCGGTAAGTAGGACGCAAGGGGCGGTCTGAAAACCCCCTGGCGGCGCCGATGACGCGTTGGCGCGGAACTTGGTAAAAAAGTTGAGCGAGAGCCGCGGCGATTAAACCGCAATTAACCGTGGGACTTCAGGTTTGCGGCCATGACCGAACCCGCTCTCCCCCAACCCGACCGGCCCTTGCCGGAGGTTTGGCTGTTCGGCGCCTTTGCCCTGACCGGCGCCGAGATGCCCCGCCACGCGGCCGAGATCGCGACCGGCGTTGCGG
>CALCPC010000395.1 GCA_937900975.1 uncultured Paracoccaceae bacterium | reverse complement strand
AGCCAAAGCGCGCGGCGCCCGACCCGAAAGGACCAGCCTTGAACATCCTCTTTCTCGAACCCGCCTTCCCCGCCAACCAACGCCAGTTCGTCCGCGCTCTCGCCAGCATCGGCGCCACCGTCCTCGGCATCGGCGAACGTCCCTATGACGGGCTCGATGATGAGGTCAAATCCTGGCTTACCGGCTACCAGCAAATCGAAAGCGTCACCAACGAACCCGCGCTCGAATGGGCCGTGCGCGAGGCGCAAAAGCACCGCTGGATCGACCGGCTTGAAGCCACGGTCGAAGCCCATATCCTGCCCGCAGCCCATGTCCGAGAGAAAACCGGCATCCCCGGGATCACCGCCCGCACGGCCTATCTTTGCCGCGACAAAATCGCGATGAAAGACGCCCTTCGCGCGGCCGGCGTGCCGACGGCCGCCGCCGCCGGCGTCTCAAGCCTTGCCGAGGCGGAAGCGTTCGCGGCCGAACACGGCTATCCCCTGATCCTAAAGCCCCGCGACGCGGCCGGCGCGGCCGGCACCTACCGCGCCGACGACGCGCCCGCACTTCTCCATGCGGCCAAGGCCGCAGGTCTGGCCGATGGCGCCCCGACCGCGATTGAGGAATTTGTCGAGGGCCACGAAGGCTTTTACGACACGCTTACCGTCGGCGGCACGGTCGCCCATGACTTTGTCAGCCACTACTATCCCAACGTGCTAGAGGCGATGCGCACCCGCTGGATCTCACCCCAGATCATTGCCACCAACCGGATGAACGCACCGGGTTATGATGAGGTGCGCAAGATGGGACAGCGGGTGATCGAGGCCCTCGGCATCACCACGGCCGCCACGCATATGGAGTGGTTTTTCGGGCCCAAAGGCCTCAAATTCTCGGAAATCGGCTGCCGACCGCCCGGTGTCGGGCAATGGGACAGCTATGCCGCGGCGGGAGAATTCGACATCTACCGCGCATGGGCCACCGCCGTCTGCCATCACAGCGTTTCGGTGGCCCCCTCCCGCCGCTACGCCTGCGGGATCGTGGCGCTGCGGCCCGAGCGCGACGGACGGATCACCGGCTAATCCGGCGCAGAGGCTTTTTTTGCCAAGCACGGCGACGGTGTTGTGGGGCAGTATTTCCCCGAACCCGGGACCCCGACCCAAGGGATCGAGGCGGGCTATATGGCGAACGCTTGGCTGCGCATCCGCCATCCCGACTACGACACGCTCCGCCAGATCCTGACCGAAGCCGGCGAAACCATCACCGTGCACGCCGGGTAAGCGGGGCGTCAGGTCGTCCGCACGATGATATCGGGCACGATCCCGGATTGGCGGATCGGCTGGGACAGGTCTTGGCCCTGGAAAAGCCCGTGATCGGCGACCAAAATGGCCGATAGACCCGCCGCCCGCCCGCCCAGGATATCCGTGTGCAGCGTATCGCCCACCATGGCGCGGGGGCCTGGGGCGGGCGGCAGCGCGGCGAAGGCCGCGCCGTAAGGCTTGCCAAAAAAATGCGGCCGCTGCCCTGTCTCATCCTCCAACGCATGCCCCCAAAAGCCCGGCTCAATCGAAAGCCCGCCCTCACGCGGGGCCACAAGATCGGGGTTGGCGATCACGACGGGCCGCGGCCGGGCCATCACCGCCGCAGAGAGCCGCGCCTGAAGCGCGGGGGTCCACCGCGCCGTCGACAAGAACAAAAACCCATCCGCGCGCTGCCACAAGGCCTCGTTCTCCAAGACGTCGCCGACATCGGCGGGAATGTCGGAAAAGTCGTCGCCCAAAGCGGCGCTCCCCGCCCAAACCGCACCCGCAGCGATCCCCGCCAAATGCTGCGCCGCGACATCCCGGCTTGAGACGATTTCCGCCGCCTCAAAATCGAAACCAAGCCGGCGATACTTCGCCTCCGCTTCGCGCTTGGTGTAGCTTGCCGCATTGGTCAGAACCGCCACGCTTTTGCCCGCTGCGCGCAGATCGCGCACCCGCTCGGCGGCGCCTGGGATCGGCGTGTCGCCCACATTCAGAACGCCAAAGGCGTCGAACACAAAACCCGCAAAACGCTCTGCCACCGCCGCCAGGTTCGCCGCCGTCTCGGCCTCGGGCGGAAACGCGGCTTCGGGCAGCCGGGCGCGGATGTCTTCATAGCGCCGGAACGCGGCTGCGCTGTCGAGCGTCGGCGCCGCCGCCGCCGCAGCCCCCCCTTGGTCCCCTGTCACAAAAGTCTCCTCTTTCTTGGTGGATGCTGATCTTGAAAGCGTTTTCTGATGATGACTGACCCACTTTGAACGGAAAATGCTCTAAGGCGCCCGCCAGGCGCGGTCATGGCGTTCGGCCAGCGCAGCCCAGGCCGGCGCCGCGGCGGGGTCCGGCACGATGCGCGCGCGCACCCCGCTCATCGCCGCTGCGGCCGTTGCCAGATCCGGGAACCAGCCCGCGGCATAAGCCGCCGTGATCCCGGCACCGAGTGCCGAGGCCTCGACACTTGCCGACAGATCCACCGGCAAGCCCGTCGCATCGGCCACCATCCCGGTCCAAAGCGGGTTTTGCGCGCCCCCGCCCACCGCGACGATCCGCTCTGGCGCCAACCCGCCAGCATCCATCGCGCGGACACAGCGCGCGATCTCCAGCACCAGGGCTTCAAGGCTTGCGCGAAAAATATGCGCCTGGCCATGTGCGGGCGCGAGGCCCAGGAACGCGGCCCGCGCCTTGGGCGCCCAATGCGGGTCCATGCAACCCGAAAGATAGGGCAGAACATCAACGCCCTCGGACCCGACCGGCAATGCCGCCGCCGCCTTGCCCAGCCGCTCAAACGACGCCTCCAGCGCATCGCCGCCCGACAAGGTCTTTACCACCCAGTCGATAAAATATGTGCCCGCGCGCTGGCAGCCTTCCAGAAAATACCCCTCCCCCGTTGGCGCCGTCATCGTCCGCCAGTTGCGAGAGATCGCAGGCCCTGGGCTGTAGGCCCCGGTGATCTGCGCCGTGCCGAGGTTGAGGTACACCACACCCGGGCGTGCTGCATCGACGCCAAGCCCCGCGCACTGCCCATCGCCCCCGGCGGCGATCACCGGCGTCCCCGCCCGCAACCCCGTCACCGCAGCCGCGCCTTCCGTCACACCGCCAAGCGCGGTTCCGGGCGCCGCCACCGGCGCGAATTGCGCGGCGCGCAAGGATAGCGCCGCCAAAATCTCGCCCGACCAGTCCCGCGCCCGGCTGTCCAGCACCCCGAACGGATCGGCGCTGGTCCAACTGGCCACCGCCCGCCCCGTCAGGTGCCGGACCAGCGTGCCGTGGACATCCAGGATCGCCGCCGTCCGGTCCAGCAACGCCGGCTCATGGTGGCGCATCCAGGCCAAGCGATAGACTACCGGTGTGATGTCGACGGGCTTGCCGGTGATCTGATGCAGCCGCTCAGCGCCCATGTCGGTGGCAAAGCGCTGCAACACGGTCTCTGCACGGGTGTCGAGCCAAACGATCGCAGGGCAAAGCGGCGCCCCATCTGCGCCGAAAAACGCCACGGTTTCCCGCTGGTTCGACACGGCGATGGCCGCGATCCGCTGAGGATCGACCGCGCCCGCCACGGCGCGAAGCGCTGTGACCGTCGACCGCCACCAATCCGCCGGATCCTGCTCGACCCACCCCGCGCGGGGCGCGGACAGCGGGAGCGGTGCCCGCCCCTCGGCCACCGCCTGGCCGCTTCGGTCCCAGGCGACCGCCTTTGTCGATTGTGTCGAACTGTCGATCCCGACCACCAGATCCCGGTCCATCGCGGTCGTCCCCTCCCCCCTCTATTCTTTTGTGGCTGAGTTGACAGCCGGGGGGTGGGGCAGGTCAATACCCTCAGCACGGCAAAGAGACCGGCGCCGGGAAGGGAGACCGACGATGACAGCACAAAAAGCACACCCCCCGGGCGCGCCGGAGGGCGGCTGGACAACGCTGATCGATGACATTCGAGAGGGCCGCTGGATCAGCCCCCTCACCGGCACCGCAGCCCCTGCCGCGCCGTTCGAGACCATCCGCATCGAAGACGACCTCGATGGCGCCGAGGCGGAGCTGGTCGCAGCACTGGGCTTTGACCGCGATACTGTGGTGGTGGCCGACGAAAACACGTGGGAGGCAATGGGACGCCGGGTGACGCGGAACCTTGGCGATCTGCCCAATGTCGTGATCGCGGGCGACGCCCATGCCGATGAGCCCATGGTCGCCACGCTGTCCGAAAAGCTGCGCGGTTTTACGCATGTTGTCGCGGTGGGCGGCGGGACGGTCAACGATCTTTGCAAATACGTGACCGCCGCCGATGGCCGGCGCTATTGCGTCTTCGGCACCGCGGCCTCGATGGATGGGTATACGTCGACCACGGCCTCGATCACGCGCGCGTCGGGTCTGAAAACCTCGCTGCCCGCGCAGGCCGCGGCGGGCGTCTACCTCGATCTCTCTGTCGCCGCGGCCGCGCCGGCCAGACTGTCCGCCGCCGGGTTCGGCGACACGATCTGCCGCTCGGTCTGTCAGACCGATTGGTGGCTGTCGCACCGCCTTCTCGGCACCGATTATCACGCGACCCCTTACGTCATGGCCGCGGGGGACGAGGCGATTGTGATGGACACAGCACCGGCCCTTGCCGCGCTAAGCCGCGACGCGGTGGGCTATCTTCAGCGCGCGCTCGTCCTGTCGGGGCTTGGCGTCGCCTTTACCGGCACCTCCGCCCATGGCAGCCAGTCCGAGCACCAGGTCTCTCACTATATCGATTGCTTTGCCGGCGACCGGCATCCAGGCACGCTGCATGGCGAGCAGGTGGGGGTCGCCACCTTGACGATGGCGCGTCTGCACGAAAGCATTTTGGCCGAGGAGGATCCGCCAGTGCTGCAGCCGACGCGGGTCGATGCCGCCGATATGGCGCGCCGCATGGGGCGTGAGATCGGCGCCCAATGCGCCGAAGCCTGCCGCGAAAAGGCCCATGGGGTGGAAGAGACCGCGCGCCTGAACGACCGCTTGGCCGAAATCTGGCCGGACCGGCGGCGCGAGAGTGCGGCCTTCGCCGTCCCGACGGACCGGATCGCGGCCCTGCTTCGGGCCGCCGGCGCGCCGGTAACATCGGACGATCTTGGGGTGGCCAAACCGCTGTGGCGCGAGGCTGTTCGGCACGGGCATGAGATGCGCAACCGCTATTCCTTCGCCGATCTCGCCTGCGACGCGGGTCTGCTCGACCGCTTTGCCGAGACAGCGTAGATCCTCATCACGGCAGACGGGGCCAAACAAACTCTTGAAATATTTTTCAGTCGCGGGTTTTCTGTCAGCCTGAGGCAGAGTGCTTCTGAAACCAAAGATCGGCCCAGCAAGGGACCGGCGGGGGGGAAATCGGATGCCGGCGGTGACGTCCGCAAAAGCTGTGTTCAGTTCGGACCACCCACTGCCGTGGTTGTTTCCGCTGATCGCGATGCTGGTGGTCTTCACGATCTACCCGTTGATCTACAACATCTGGCTGAGCTTTCACGAATACGCCCCCTTCCGGCGCGAGCTTGAGTATGTCGGAACCGACAATTGGGTGGCGCTTTGGAATGATGAGCGGTTCTGGGGCTCTCTCTCGGTCACGCTGACATATTTCGTCGTTGTGCTGATCATTGAGCTTGTGCTCGGCATGGCGATCGCGCTTCTGCTCGACGCCGATCTTGCCGGGTTCGGGGTGATGCGCGGGCTTTTGACGCTGACGCTGGTGATCCCGCCGGCGATCACGGGCATGATGTTTCTTCTGATACAAGATGCGGAATTCGGCGTCCTGACCTGGGTGCTGGAACAAGTGGGCGTGCTTGACGGCACCGCGCCGATCTTGTCGACCCCCTCGACCGCCCTTCTTGGCGTGATGCTTGCCGACATCTGGCAATGGACGCCGTTTATGGTGCTGATTTTCCTCGCCGGGCTGCGCGGTCTGCCGGGGGAGCCCTATGAGGCGGCGATGCTCGACGGCGCCAGCGGGTGGCAGATCTTCCGCCGCATCACGCTGCCGCAGCTTTCCAAGGTGATCGCCATCGCCGTGCTGTTGCGCGGCATCGATCTGTTTCGCATGTTCGACTATGTCTTCGTCATGACCAGCGGCGGGCCGGGCACGGCCACCTACACGCTGAGCCTTTATGCCTGGCAGCAGACGTTCAGCTTCATCAAATGGGGCTATGGCGCGACGATCAGCCTGGTCAGCCTGGTGCTGATCCTGGTCATCGCCAATCTCTTTATTTGGATCGCAAAGGTGCGCTGGTGATCGTCGAAAGCGCCAGCCGCCGCCGCGTCCGCACCGTCCTTGCCGTGGCGGTCGTGGCGCTGTTCGTCTTTCCACTTTACTACTGGACGACGACCGCCTTCAAAGACGCGCGCGAGATCTTCAACATCCCGCCCAATGTCTGGACCTTCGATCCGACGCTGAAGAATTTCGAGGAGGTGTTTGGCATCTCGCTTGGCTTTTTGCGCCAGCAGGAGGTGCTGCCGGGGGGTGGCAATTTCTACATGGCGCCGCGGCTTTGGGATTCGATTGTTGTCGCACTCGGCTCCACAGCACTGGCCATTGCGATTTCGGTGCTTGCGGCCTATGCGCTCAGCCGAATGGATTTTCGCGGCCGCCATGCCTTTGTCGGCTGGGTCCTCTCCACCCGCATGATGCCGCCCGTCGCCGTCGCGATCCCGATGTTCTTTATCTACAAAGACATCGGCCTTATGGACAGCTATCTCGGCATTATCCTGATGCACACGCTGATCAACCTGCCGCTTGGCGTGCTGCTGCTGAAATCCTTCTTCGACGACATCCCGAAGGAGATCGATGAAAGCGCGCTGATCGACGGGGCCTCGCGCTTTCTGGTGTTCCGCCGGGTGATCCTGCCGATGGCCAAGGGCGGCATCGCGGCAACCGCGGTCTTGTGTTTTATCTTCTCCTGGACAGAGTTCATCTTTGTCCTGACGCTGACACAGACGGGGCTGAAAACCGTGCCTGTCGTCTCTTCCTCCTTCGTCACCTCGACAGGCACGGCCTGGGGCAACATGGCTGCCCTTGGTGTTGCCGCGATGGTGCCCGCCTTCCTCTTTATCCTGCTGGTCCAGAAGCAACTGGTCCGCGGGCTCACCCTCGGATCGCTCAAACAATAGGGCGGCCGGGCTTCACCACTTGGGAGAAAATGCATGCGTGACAGTGACCGAAAGCAATACGCGGCGCGGGCCGTTGACCGGTTCGTCAAGGGCCGGATGGACCGGCGGCAGTTCCTGCGCACGGCGGGGCAGCTTGGGCTGGGCGCCACAGCGCTTGGCACCGGGCTTGGCGCCCGTCCGTTCTGGACGCCGAAGGCCCATGCCGACGCCCATGCGGCGCTGAAACCCTCCGATGAGGTTCTGGCCTGGGTCCGTGACGTCTCGGCGCCCTTCCGCGGCACGACGCTGAAGCTCGCGACCGAATCGACACCGCCGTCGAACGCGATCAACAGCCAACTCAAGCAATATTTCGAAGAAGCCTCCGGCATGACGGTGGAAATCGAGGTGCTGCCGTTGGAGCAGGTGCTTCAAAAGCTGACGCTCGACATCGCCAGCCAGCTTGGCACCTATGACCTTTACTATATCGACCAATCCTGGGCCGCCTTCACCGCCCGCGATGTCTTCGACCCGCGCGAACAGCTCGCCGCCAATCCCGACCTCGCCATGCCCGGCTGGGCGGTTGAGGATTTCCTGCCCGCGCTTGTCGACGGCATCGCGCGCTACGAGGACAGCCTTGTCGGCGTCCCCTATGACATCCCGATCTTCATCTTCATGTACCGCAAAGACATCTATGAGCAGATGGGCTTTTCGGCGCCGACCAGCCTTGAGGAATATTACGAACAGGCCAAGGCGATCACGGATGAGATGGGCCCCGACATGTACGGCGCCACCGGTCAGATGAAATCGGGCCACTACAGCCTGGAGTGTGACTGGACAGCGTGGCTTTGGGGGCATGGCGGCTCGATCTTCGATGCCGATGGCAAATTCGCCGGCAATGACGAGCGCGGGCTTGAAGCGATGGAATACTGGCGCCGGCTTTACGGCACGATGCCCCCCGGCGTCACCGGTTGGACCTGGGACGGCCAGGGCCAGTCCATCGCCCAAGGGGTCGCCGCGACGATGATGAGCTGGGGAGAGTTCTTCCCCTATTTCGACGACCCCTCGGCCACCAAGGTCTCGGGCCTGATGGAGGCCGTGCGCTGCCCCGCGCCAAAACACGCGCTGCGCACCGTCGACGAAACCGGCTTTGGCGAGATCCCCGGCGTCGGCCACCAGGGCGGCTCTAGCCTTGCGGTCAGCCGCAACTCCAAAAACCCCGATCCCGCCTGGATCTTCATGCAATGGGCGACATCCTACGACACCCAGGTGCTGATCACGGCGCTGGGTGGCGGCACCGGCCCGACGCGCACGGCCGTCTATGACGACCCGCGTATCATCGCCAACAACCGCGTGGGCCCGGGCACCACACGCCATCTCGGCGTCGTGCGCGAGACCATCGCCAACGACATGGGATCGGAGCCGGATCTGCCGGAATGGGCAGAGCTTGCCAACGACACCATCCCGGTGCGGCTCGGCAAATACTTCGCAGGCGAGTACAGCTCCAACAAAGAGGCGATGGACGACATTGCCCAGGCCGCCGACAAAATCGTCAGCGGGTAATGAAGGCCCGGCGCCGGGGGCCGAAACCGCCGGCGCTGCCGGGTGCCCCTACGGGGGCGCCCAAAACAGGACCGGGGCGGCGGGGCGCCCCCGTCCCATTTTGAGGTGAGACAGGCATGGCGACGGTCGCGTATCGCAACATCGTAAAAAGTTACGGCGCCGTTCGGGTGATGGAAGATCTGTCGCTCGACATCGCCGATGGGGAGTTTGCGGTGCTGCTTGGCCCGTCGGGCTGCGGCAAGACCACGCTTTTGCGGATGACCGCGGGGCTGGAAACAGTGACGGGCGGCGATCTTTTGATCGACGGCGCGCGCATGAACGAGGTCCATCCCCGCGACCGCGACATCGCGATGGTGTTCCAAAACTATGCGCTCTACCCCACGATGCCGGTGTGGGAAAACATCGGGTTTTCGCTGGAGGTGCGCAAACTGCCGAAAGCCGAGATCCGCAAAAAGGTCGAAGCGGCCGCAGCCGTCCTGAACCTGACCGATTATCTGGACCGCTACCCGAGGGAGCTTTCGGGCGGGCAGCGTCAGCGGGTCGCGATGGGCCGCGCGATGGTCCGCGAGGCGAAGGTGTTTCTCTTCGACGAACCGCTGTCCAACCTCGACGCCAAGCTGCGTGCGCAAATGCGCATGGAGATCCGACAGCTTCACGACAGGTTGGAGACGACCACGATCTACGTCACCCATGACCAGATCGAGGCGATGACGATGGCCGATAAGATTGTCTTGATGAAGGGCGGACGGATTGAGCAGGTGGGCACGCCCGATGACCTGTTTGACGCGCCCGCCAGCCTCTACGCTGCCGATTTCATCGGCACGCCGGCGATCAACCTGATAGAGGGCGCGGTGGTCGACGGCGCCTTCAAAAGCGCGGGGATCCATCTGCCCTTGCCCCCCGGCACCGCCGCCACTGCGGGGCAGCGAGTGACCGCGGGGCTGCGCCCCTCTGACATGACGCTCGGTGCGGCGGGGTCGATCACCGGGCGGGTGGTGCTGGCCGAGAAAACGGGGGTGGAGCAGAACGTCCACCTCGACATCGGCGGCGCCGATTTTGTCGTAACAGCGCCCCGGGACGTCAGCGTGCGCCCCGATGAAACGGTGCAGGCCGACATCCCCCCGCAGAAGATCCACCTATTCGACAGCGCCAGCGGCGCAAGACTGTGATGCACCCGGGGCGAAAAACCATACTGTGCCAGCGGCGCAAAACCATACTGCGCCAGCGGCGCGAAACTATACTGCGCCTAGGGCGCAAGACCATACTGCGCCTAGGGCGCAAGGCGATACTGCGCCTAGGGCGCAAGACCATACTGCGCCCAGGGCGCGAGACTATACTGGGCCTGTGGCGCAAGATTATACGCCGCCAACGGGGCGGGATTTATGGCGCCGGCGGCGCACGGCTTTAAGGATCCGGCTATGGGCGACAGCGGTATTTGGCTTGGGATCGATCTGGGAACCTCCGGCGTCAAAACCGTGATGATGGACGCCGATCAGACCGTGGTCGCCAGCGCCGGCGCCGCGCTGACCGTGTCGCGCCCCCATCCCGGTTGGTCTGAGCAGGAGCCAGACCATTGGTGGACCGCTGCGCAAGAGACGCTTGACGCGCTCGCCAAGACCGAGCCTGCGCGCATGGCGGCGGTGCGGGGTATCGGGCTTTCGGGCCAACAGCACGGCGCCACGCTTCTTGGCGCCAATGACCGGCCGCTCAGACCCTGTATCCTTTGGAACGATGGCCGCGCCTCAGAGGAATGCGAGATCCTGGACACTCGCGCCGATTTTCGCGGGATCTGCGGCAACGTTCTGATGCCGGGGACCACAGCGCCCAAGCTTGAATGGGTCCGCCGCAATGAGCCCGATGTTTTCGATCTGACCGCCCGCGTGTTGCTGCCGAAGGACTATCTTAGGCTGTGCCTGACGGGCGAGGCGTTGTCAGACATGTCCGACAGTGCCGGCACGCTTTGGATGGATGTGGCGGCGCGCACCTGGTCCGATACGCTGCTTGCCGCCGGCGGGCTGACCGAGGCCGCGATGCCGGGCCTTGTCGAAGGCTCATCGCCCGCCGGGCGGCTGCGCCCTGAACTGGCCGCGCGCTGGGGGATGAAGACGGCGCCGGTGCTCGCAGGCGGAGGCGGCGACAACGCGGCCTCGGCCGCGGGGGTTGGCGCTGTCCGGCCCGGGACCGGGTTCGTGTCGCTGGGAACATCGGGCGTTCTTTTTGTCTCCACCGATGGGTTTGCCCCGAACACGACCGACGCGATCCATGCTTTCTGTCATGCCGTACCGGATGTCTGGCACCAGATGGGCGTTATCCTTTCCGCCACCGACAGCCTGAACTGGCTGGCGAGGATGACCGGCCAGGCGCCCGCGGCGCTGACCGCGGCGGTGGATCCCGGCACCCCGGCCACGGCCCCGCTGACCTTCCTGCCCTATCTCTCGGGAGAGCGGACGCCCCACAACGACGCCGGCGCGCGCGGCGCCTTTGTCGGCATCGCGCAATCGACCGAGGTCGCGGATCTGACCCGCGCCGTTCTGGAAGGCGTCGCCTATGCCTTTGCCGATTGCTATGACGCGCTGCGCTCTGCCGGAACCGCGCTTGACCGGGTCTATGCTGTCGGTGGCGGCGCGCGCTCGGACGCATGGGTGCAGATCATCGCCGATGCGACGGGCGTCCCGCTCCACCACCCGCCCGCCGGCGATTTCGGCGCCGCCTTCGGCGCGGCCCGGCTTGGCTATTGCGCGGCTGAGGGCGCCGATCCGCGTGAGTATTGCAGCCCCGCGCCGATTGACGCGACCGTCACCCCCGATCCAGCCCATGCCGCATATCATCAGGAGCGTCTGGACCGGTACCGCGCCCTTTATCCCGGCGCGCGCCGGGCGATGGCTTAGGACCTGTCAGAACTTTCTGACAGAATGCCGCGATTGCGCCAAAATCCCGTCACGGTCTGTCAATAAAAGCTGACGCATAGCCGTGTCGGTGTGTTCTGTAGCGTCGAAAGTAGCCTTTGTACCGGGTCGCGTTTGTAAAGAGACAGGGCTGACGGCG
>CALCPC010000394.1 GCA_937900975.1 uncultured Paracoccaceae bacterium | reverse complement strand
AATGTCAGCAACATGCTGATTTGAAAGCCTTCTACGTCGCGGGCGCTACCCGTTGAACCGAAATGCCCTAGCCCAAGCTGACCGACGCGGCGCTTTCCGGCAGTTCCTCGTCAAAACAGCGCTGATAGAATTCCGCGACGGTCTGCCGCTCCAACTCATCGCATTTGTTGAGGAATGTGAGGCGGAAGGCAAAACCGATGGAGCCAAAGATCCGCGCATTCTCGGCCCAGGCGATGACGGTCCGCGGGCTCATCACCGTCGACACATCGCCGTTCATGAACGCCGTCCGCGAAAGGTCGGCGACAGTCACCATCCGGCTGACGGTCTTGCGGCCCTCCGCGCTGGCAAAGCTGGGGTTTTTCGACAGCACAATCTCAACTTCCGCGTCATGGGGCAGGTAGTTGAGCGTTGCGACAAGGCTCCACCGATCCATCTGGCCTTGGTTGAATTGCTGCGTACCGTGGAAAAGCCCCGTCTTGTCGCCGCGGCCAACCGTGTTGGCCGTTGCGAAAAGGCGAAAGAACGGGTGCGGGTGGATCACCTGGTTTTGGTCGAGCAGCGTCAGCTTGCCGTCCACTTCCAGCACCCGCTGGATCACGAACATCACATCCGGGCGCCCGGCGTCGTATTCATCAAAGACGATCGCCGTCGGCGTGCGCAGCGCCCAGGGCAAGATCCCTTCCTGAAACTCGGTCACCTGTTTGCCGTCGACCAGCTTGATCGCATCCTTGCCGATCAGGTCGATCCGGCTGATATGGCTGTCGAGATTGACGCGGACACAGGGCCAATTGAGGCGGCTTGCCACCTGTTCGATATGGGTCGATTTGCCGGTGCCGTGATAGCCCTGGATCATGACGCGGCGGTTATGGGCAAATCCGGCCAGAATCGCCAATGTGGTGTCATGGGCAAATCGGTAGGTGGGATCGACCATCGGCACCCGGTCAGAGCTTTCGGCAAAGCCCTTCACCGTCATATCGGTGTCGAGGCCGAAGGTCTCCCGCACGTCGATATCGTGTGTGGGTTCGCTTGCAATATCCAGGGCGCCGTCTGCCATTGTCTTGTCCTCTCCAACCCGCACGGGTGGACCTAGCCTGCCTGAAGGGATTTCCAGTCGCCGTTTCTTGGCCGAATTTTTCGACCGTTGCAAGGATTGCCGAACCCAGCTTTCACGCCGCCCCCCGGGCCATGAAATGCCTGGCGGAGGACGGTCGCCTGGATCGCCCGACTGTTGGCCGCAGCCGACCGGTTGGGATCGCGGGATGGGCCAGATTTGCCGGAATGGCGGTGCGAAGTCTTGTTGCTGCAAAAAATAGCACAGCGGTGCATGCCGCCGTTGGGCCAATGCCGGGCTTGCGGTTTCCGCCATCGTCTGGTGGGGGGCGATGGGCCGCGACCGGCGCGCACGCGGCAGCGGGGCGGATCGCGGCGATACCAAGTTTGGAGACAGCGCTTGCGGCAACGTGCCGGCGCGCGGATGCGGATCTGCTTGGTAAAATCACGCTGCGATCAGCACAAGACAGCCGGGTCTCGCCTTGGGTGGTGAGGTCGGTCGCGCCCCGCGAGGTGGGGTTTGCCAAGTCGCGTGATGGCCCCCCGCGTCACTTCGGCGGCGTTCCCGGTCAGCCGACGGACGCTGCGCCCGCGCGGGCGCCCCGGCCGCGTCAGTCCCGGAAACTGCGCGAGTCTTTGATCTGGTCCCAGGCCCAGACAACCTCTGCCAGGCGATCCTCATCGTCGCGTTTGCCGCCGTTCATGTCGGGGTGCAGGATTTTGACCAAAGCTTTGTAGCGTTTGCGGATTTCGGCCTTGGTCTCGCTGTCTTGTGCTTCAAGGATCGTCAGCGCCTTACGCTCTGTCGCGGGCAGGCGGCGTTGCGACAGGCGCGCGCCGGCTGTTGGGTTCATCGTGCCTTTTTCGCCCAAGACTTCCAACGGGTCGTCAAAGCCGAAGCGTTGCCAGGCGCGGCCTTCGGGGTGGCCGTCGGGATCCTTCAGCGGGCGTGTGGTCCGTTCCCACACTTTGTCGGCGGCGAACTGCTTTTCCAGCTCTTCCTCGCTGTGGTTTTCAAAGAAGTTCCACTTTTGGTTGTACTCTCGCACGTGGTCGAGGCAGAACCAGTGAAACTCCTCCAGATTGTCCGGGCTCTTGGGCGCGCGAAATTTGCCGGGGGTGTTGCACCCGGGTTTTGAGCATGCACGGCTGGACGTTTCCACGGCCCCCGACATGCCGCGGGCGCGCGCCCGGCGCTTTTTATCGGCGCGTACGGAGATGTCGAATTCGAAGGGGGACCGTTGGTTCATGGGGTGTCCTTTCGGGCCTTGCTCAGCGAAGCCATAAGTCTACGCTATAGGGCGGAAAGGCCAAGTGAGATTTTTTGACGCTTATGCGTCGCGGAACGGGGGCGCGGAATGGGCGTTGCGGAACGGATCGAGGCAAAGCTGCGGGACGCGTTCGCGCCCGCCTATCTGGAGGTGGTGGACGAGTCCGAAAGCCATCGCGGCCACGCGGGCTTTCGCGAAGGCGGAGAGACGCATTTTCAGGTGCACATTCGCGCAGCAGCGTTTCGCGGGGACAGTCGCGTCGCTGCGCAGCGCCGCGTGAACAAAGTTCTGGCCGAAGAGCTTGCGGGACCGGTTCATGCGCTTGCCCTGCGCGTCGAGGCGGACAGCACACCGGCGCCGTAAGCGCCTTCGCCGCCTGGTTGCGTGTGGCGCCCGGGCGCCTGTGCTGCGCCGCTATCGGTCGGGCTGGGGTGCGTGAGATCTGAGGCGTAGGATCTTGGTTTTTGCGTGCGGTGGGACGGGCGTTTCCACCCTGCTTGCCGTCGCGCAGCCCCGTCACCGCGCGCTATGATAGTAATTAAAACGGGTTTCTAGCCATGGCTGCGCTTTCTGCGCGGCTTGCAACTTGCATGGTGATCCCCGTCCGCTTTCGCGTTTGCCGGCACTGGCGGGGCGCTGAGAGCAATTTCTGTTCACATTGGATCAGAAATCGCTGCCTCAAGATCAGCATCCTGAGGATCTTGAA
>CALCPC010000393.1 GCA_937900975.1 uncultured Paracoccaceae bacterium | reverse complement strand
CGACCGGGCGCCAGGCCTGGCACGGTTCAAGCTGGGCGCGGGCGCCCGGCCGCTACATTTTGGCGCGACACGGATTTCCGCGCCGGGGACGGCCCTGGCGGCGCGGCTGACCGCGCGGCCCCCGGCGACAGGCCATCGGGCCGAAATCGCGTAGGATCCCCTCGGCGCCGGACCCCCATCCATGAACCCAAAGCATTTCGCGGCAATCCCAGATGCCGTGATGCCGCCTGAAATAAACGATGTCAGGCCGTTACGGGATGCTCGATGTCCGCGGCAATTCACAAAACGCCGCAAGACCGCGCTCGCGCCGATCCCGGCCCGGCGTTCCCCGGGCCTTCTGGGGGGACGGGTCCCAGCGCTGCGCCCGGTTTGGACGGGCATGTGCCGGATGGGAGGACATCTCGGCCCATGCGCACCGGGCTGAGACCAGCGCGGGCCGAGCTTTGTGCGGCGATCCGATCACCTCGCGCCGCTTTTGCAAAAGATCTGTCCCGTGGGGGGCACAGCGCGGGGCGGATGCAGGGACCCCCAAACCCGTGCCGCCTGGCCGCTTCAGGGCCATGCCAAGGTCGGCGACCCGCGCGGCACTGGAACCCGCCTTGCCAAGAAGACACGGCGCTTTCGACAAGCGCTGCAACCTTGGGGTGCGGCGGGGCCCGCCAGGGGATCGATGCGCTGCCGCTTTATTTGAGATGCCTTTGCCCCAAGGACGGGCAAAGCGCGGGCCGCGCCGCGAAACCACTGGCGCGAAAGCATTGTCCGGGGCGGGGGTGACCATGTTGTCCGCATCATAACGTCTGAAGCTTGCGCCACCGATGGCCCAAGGCGTTGCGATGCGCGCGGCCCTTGGTCGCCGGCCCCCGCGCGGGGCCACGGCGGGCCTGTGACCCGATCAAGACCGGGGCGGCCCCGTCAACGGTCCGCCGCTATGCGGCAAGCGCCGCCATCTTTTTCGCCAGCGTCACGTCAAGCGGCGACAGGCCGCCCGCGTCATGGGTGGTCAGGGTGACGGTCACGGTTTTGTAGACATTGAACCACTCTGGATGATGGTTCATCTTCTCGGCCTCCAGCGCCACCGCCGTCATCCAGGCAAACGCCTCTACGAAATTGGCAAAGACGAAATCGCGCGTGATCGCGTCGCGGGCGGCGTCGTGCTGCCACCCGGCGGCCAGCAATGGGGCTAGATCGGCCTCTCGGGCGGCCTCAGTCAGTTTCTCGGCCATCGCGGTCTCCCTCAGTGTTGCGGAACGGACCATAGGCGGTCAGAACCTCGATTTCTTCATCCACGGCCTCGCGCTCCGCATCCAGATAGCGGGCGACGGCGTCGGCGAAGCTTGGCTCGGCCATGTAGTGGAGCGAGTAAGTCTGGACCGGCAGATAGCCCCGCGCGAGTTTGTGGGCGCCCTGCGCGCCCGCCTCCACGCGGGAAAGCCCTTCGGCAATCGCGAAATCCGTGGCCTGGTAATAACACAGCTCAAAATGCAGGCAGTCGATGTCTTCGACGCAGCCCCAATAGCGCCCGTAAAGCACATCGCGGCCAATGAAGTTCAGCGCGCCGGCCAGCGGGACGCCATCGCGCTCAGCCAAGACCAGCAGCATGTCGTGGCGCAGATGTTTGTGCGCCTCGTCGAAAAAGCGGCGGGTAAGGTAGGGCGTGCCCCATTTGCGCGCGCCGGTGTCCTGGTAGAACTGCCAGAACGCGTCCCAGTGCCGCGGCTCGATCGCATCGCCGGTCAGCGCGCGGATCTCGCCGCCGAAGGCTTGCGCGGCGCGGCGATGTTTTTGTGTTTGCGGCTGGAAAGGTCGGCAAGAAAGGCGTCGAAATCGGCGTAGTCGCGGTTGAACCAGTGAAACTGCTGCGTGGTCCGCTGCAGAAGGCCAAGCGCGCCGCCGGCTTTGTACTCCGCCTCTGTGCAGAAGGTGATGTGAAAAGAAGACAGGCTGTTTTGCTGGGTCAGCCGCAGCGCGGCCTCGATCAGCGCGGCGCGGCCCGTCTCCTCCCACCCCTTGCGGGTCAGAAAGCGGCGACCGGTGGCGGGGGTGAAAGGGATGGCGGCCTGGAGTTTTGGGTAGTAGCGCCCGCCTGCCCGCTCAAACGCATGGGCCCAATTGTGGTCGAAGATGTATTCGCCCTGGCTGTGGGATTTGCCGTAAAGCGGCATGACTGCGATCACGATCCCATCGGCGCGCGCGACCAAATGGCGGGGTTGCCAGCCGGACCCCGCACCGACAGAGCCCGACACCTCCAACGCGCGAAGAAACCGGTGCGTGGCGAAGGGATCAGCGGGCCGCGTTCCAGGATCGGGGTCGGCGCACGCATCCCAATCGGCTGCGTCGACTTCCGAAAGATCGGACAGCACGTCGATTTGGATTGGCGTGTCACCGTCCATGGGTCTGCCTTGGGTTAGGGGTGCAGGGCGTCAGATGGACGGGCAGCGGGCGAGGTCAAGGGCCCGCGGGGATGTCGGGCAAATAGCCCTCGAACGTGATGTTGACGGCGGTTTGGCGGGCGCGGGCCTCTGCCTCCTCTGTGCGGATGGTCCAGCACAGGATGGGCAGATCCAGCGTTCTAAGCGGCGGGTGCGACAGGGCGTCATGCTTATGGCTGACAAAGCCGCAGCCAAGCGGTGCGACAGCGGCAAGCGCGGCCAGCGCCGTGCGCACCGGGCTGGGAAGCGCGTCCCAAGCCGGGCCGGCAAAGTCGGTGGTTGTCAGCCCACGGGGCAGGGTTGGCGCGGCCTCGGCCACGCGGGCGATCTGCAGGGGATTAAAGGACATGACCGCCAGCGGGCCGCTGTGGTTGGAGAGCAAGGCTGCCACGGCCTCGGCCAGCGCGGCGCTTTCGGGCCCGGCACCGTCCTGGTTTTTGATCTCGACCAGAACCGGCGCGCGGGCGCCGATCAGGGACAGGATCTCAGCGAGGGTCGGAATGGTCTCATCACTGCCCGAAAGCGGGATGGTGGCAAGCTCGGACGCCGTGCGCGCAGCGACCGGGCCCGTCTGCCCTGTCAGCCGGTCGAGATCTGCGTCGTGAAAGACCACCGGCGTGCCGCAAGCCGCGCGCTGAACGTCGATTTCCAGTCCATAACCCGCAGCGATGGCGGCGTCGATGGCCGCGCGGCTGTTCTCGATCCGGCGGGTCCCGGGGGCATGGAGCCCGCGATGCGCAATCGGCCGGGTGAGGAGGGACGGCGGCGGTGCCACCCGCTTATGCAATCTCGAAAATCCCCTCAATTTCGACCTGCACATTAAAGGGGAGGGATCCGGCGCCAACGGCCGCGCGCGCATGCGCGCCGGCGGGGCCGAAGACCTCTGCCATCAGATCGGAGCTACCGTTGATGACGGCGGGATGTTCGGTGAAGTCCGGCGTGGCGTTGACGAAACCCGTCAGCTTTACCACCCGCACCACCCGGTCGAGATCACCGCCGCAAGCCGCGCGCAACTGCGCCAAAAGCGCGAGGCCGCAGGCCCGCGCGGCGTTCTGCGCGGTCGGAATGTCGATCTCTGCCCCGACCTTGCCCGTCAAGAACCCGTCGGGACCCTGCGCCACCTGACCCGAGATGAAGACAAGCGTGCCGCTCTGCACAAAGGGCACGTAATTGGCCGCGGGTGCCGGCGCGTCGGGCAAGACAATGCCAAGGCTGGCGAGGCGCGCGTCGATGGTTCCGGTCATGACATCCTCAGGTTTCGCGGAAGGCTTTGTTGAAATAATCCGCCAAGGGTTTGACGAGGTAGTTGAGCGGCGACCGCTCACCGGTGTTGATGAAGCTTTCGACAGGCATGCCCGGCACGATGGTCACACCGCCGAGGCGGTCGACCTCTCCCTCCTTGGGCAGGATCTCTGCGCGGTAATAGGTGTAACCGGTGTTGTCATCGGTGAACGCATCCGCCGAGACTTTGCTGACATAGCCGTAGATCTCGGGCGATGTGCGCTGATCGAAGGCCGAGAAGCGCAGCGCAGCCTCCTGCCCCACGACGACCTCGTCGCGGTGGATCGCGTCAATTCGGGTCGAGATGACCAGCGGGATCCCTTCTGGCACGACGTAAAGGATAATGTCGGCGGGCCGGACCACGGCGCCGAGCGTGTTGACCTGACGGTCATACACAATCCCGGTGGTCGGCGCGCGCACGTCCAGACGCGACAGCGTGTCCCGCAGCGCAAGCCGCCGCTCCCGCAGCTCAAGCTCCCGATATTGGATGTCGCGCAACTCCGCGATGGCCTGTTCGCGCAGCGATGTGTCGAGGCCCAGGATCTCAAGCTCGATCTCCGCGATCTGGCCGCCAAGCCGGCCAACCTGGGCCGTAAGTTCCCCGATCTGGCCCTGGATCCGGGCGCGCTCCCGCTTAAGCGCCAGCACCCGGGACGCCTGCGTCAGGCCTTTTGCAAAAAGCTCCTCCTGGTCGATCAGCTCTTCTTCGATGAAGGACAGCTGCACCTCCTGGCTGTCGATCTGGCCGCGGACACCGACGATTTGGGTGTCGATCTGTTTCCTGCGCTCTGCCAACTGCTCTCGCTGGCGCGAGAGCGAGACGCGCCGGGCGTCGAAGAGGCGGATCTGCCCCTCCATCAGCGCGCGCACCTCAACCCGGTTCCGGGCCAGTTCCTCTAGCTCGGGGTCGAAGGCGAGACCGGGGGACGCGTCACGCTCGGCCGTCAGCCGGGCGCTGCGGGCCATGATCTCGAAAAGCTGGCTTTCAACGATGGCAAGTTCAGAGCGGATCTGCGTGCCGTCGAGGCGGACCAGAAGATCGCCCTCCTCAACCCGGTCGCCCTCTTGCACCAGGATTTCCCCGCCGGTGCCGCCGTCGGGGTGCTGAACCGGCTGGCGGTTGCCTTCCACGATCACCATGCCCGAGCCGACGATGGCGCCCGAGATGTTGGCGAAGGCCGACCAGCCGCCGAGCCCGACGACAAGCACGATCAGGGCTACGGTGCCGATCATCATCGGCCGGCGGGTGGACCACGTGCTGGCCATAGCGAAACCTCCTTTGCGTTACTCCGCCGCCTCGGGCGACGGTGTGGGCGCGCCTGTCGGCGACGATGTGGGCGCGCCTGTGGGCGGCGATGTGGGCGCGCCTGTGGGCGGCGATGTGGGCGCGCCTGTGGGCGACGGCGTGGGCGGCGTCTCCTTACCGATGCTGCCGGCGATTTGGTCGTAGTTTTTGATCTGCTTGCGCAGCACTTCATCGCGCGGACCGAAGGCCTTGGCGACCCCGTTGTCGATCACAAGGAGGAGATCGCACTCCGCGATCCCGGCTGGGCGGTGGGCCATGATGATGACCGATTTGCCCGCCTTTTTCGTCGCGCGGATCGCCTGGTTCAGCGCGTTGGAGCCGGCGCTGTCGAGGTTTGAGTTGGGCTCGTCCAAGATCAGGATCGCAGGGTCGCCATACATCGCGCGGGCCAGGCCGATGCGCTGTTTCTGCCCGCCGGAAAGCCGCCCGCCGCCCGTAAGGCGGGTGTCGTAGCCCTGGGGAAGCTGCAGGATCATCTCATGCGCGCCGGCCTTCTTGGCCGCCTCGATCACCTTTGCATCATCGGGCGTCTCGGCCATCCGGGCGATGTTTTCCGACACTGTGGCGCCGAAAAGCGCGACATCCTGGGGGAGATAGCCGATATGTTTGCCCAAAGCCTCGGGCGAGTATTGATCCAGCGTCGCGCCATCGAGCCGGACCTTGCCCGAGGCCGGTTGCCAAATCCCGGTCAGAACCCGCGCCAAGGTCGATTTACCCGAGCCGCTGGTCCCGATCACGCCAAGCGCAAGCCCCGGCTCCAACCGGAAGGACAGCATCCGAAGCGTCGCCATCTGCTCCCCCGGCGGGACGACGGTGACCTGCTGCGCCTCTAGGATCGCGCGGGGCGGGGGCAGTTCGGTGTGCTGCGGCTCGGGCGGGACGGTTTCGAGAAGCCCGGACAATTGCCGCCAGCCCATCCGCGCGCGTTGGAACAGCGACCAGCCGCCGATGGCCTGATCGACCGGCGCAAGCGCCCGGCCCATCAGGATGGATCCCGCAATCATCGCCCCGGGCGTCAACTGGCCCCTGCGCACCAACCACGCGCCGAGTGCCAGCCTCGCGGATTGCAGAAAGAAGCGAAAGCTTTTGGAGCTGGTGGTGAACACACCGGTCTTGTCGCTGGCCTCGATCTGCGCCTCCAACGCCCGGTCCCGGGCCTTGCGCCAGCGGGACAGGACGGCGGGCCGCATGCCGAGACCTTGGACGATCTCGGCCTGTTCGCGCACGCTTTCGGCGAAGGCGTCAGAGGCGGTCGAGGCAACCTGCGCCTCGGCCTGGGGTTTGCGCGTCAACACTTGGTTGAGCAGCGTGACCAAGATCAGAAGCGTCCCGCCAGCGACCGCAAGCCACCCCATCAACGGGTGAAAGATGAAAATTGCGAGGATAAAAATTGGCGTCCACGGGATGTCGAAGATCGCGAAAAGCACGGGCGAGGACATGAAGCGCTGGACCGATTCGAGGTCGCGCAGCCCGGTTGCGGGTTTTGCCCGCTCTCCCGGCGCGGTGGCGCGGCGCAAGAGGACGTCGAAAACGCGCTTGTCGAGGCTCGACTGAAACTCCGCCCCGATGCGGGCGGCCAGCCTGCCGCGCGCGTAATCGAGAAAACCCATCAAGCCGTAGAGCACGGCAACCAGCAAAAACAGCGCCGTCAGCGTCTCGTTCGAGCGGCTGGCAAGCACGCGGTCATAGACCTGCAGCATAAAAAGCGGGCCGGTCAGCATCAGCAGATTGACGAAAATGCTGAACACGCCCAAAGCCCAAAACAGCCGTGGCGCCCGGTAAAGCGCGTCCCGCAATTCCTGCACGCCGAGCGCGCCGCCCGCCATGGGCGCAACCCGGCGCTTTAGGGGCATCTTGGACATTGCGGTCTCCTTAAAGTTTTGGTCGGGCGGGGGCAGGGTGGGCGCCAGGTGGGATAGTCTTCAATTTACATTTCGGAACGGTGATCAAAAGTCACAAAAGTGGCGATCTTTCTGGTGTCGCGCCTGATTACCCATATATTGCACAAACGCAAAGGGTAGAGGATCTGCTGCATGATGGCGCGTCTGAGGATGTCGGTTTTGGCTGGTCTGGCCCTGTTGGCGCTTGGCGCGTGTAGCGCGGGTCCCGAGGTTTCGGCGTCGTCCGAAGACCCGTTCGAGAACACCAACCGCAAGATCCATGAGTTCAATAAGGCGCTCGACCAAAACGCGCTGCGCCCAATCGCCAATGCGTATGGTGAGGCTGTGCCGTCGCCTGTGCGGACTGGCGTTGCCAATGCGACCAGCAATTTGGGTGAGCCTTTGGCCTTCGTTAATCACTCGCTCCAGGGTGATTTCGACGACGCGGCATCGACCTTCTTTCGCTTTGCGCTGAACACGATCTTTGGTTTTGGCGGCGTGCTGGACATCGCGACCGAGGCTGGGATCGTCGAGCGAGAGACCGATTTCGGCGAAACGCTGGCGGTTTGGGGTGTACCGTCCGGCGCTTATCTGGAAATTCCAGTGTTGGGGCCCAGCACGCAGCGGGATTTTGCCGGTTTTATCGTGGATATCGGCATCAATCCGCTGACCTTCACCGGTGTGGTGCCGGGTGACGTGCAACCCTATCTTGCCGGCGCGCAGGTGGTCGATATCATCAATCTGCGCTACGAGTTTGGCCCGATCATCGATGCGCTTTACTACCAATCGGCCGACAGCTATGCGGCCGCGCGCATCGCCTATCTGCAAAACCGTGCACGCGCCCTGTCGGGTGGCGCGGTAACCGAAGAACTTTTGGAGGATCCTTATGCCTTTGAATGACGTTTGGCGCCGCCGCGCCGTCCTGGCGCTGGGCCCCGCCCTTCTGGTCGCCGGTCTGCCGCAGACGGCACGCGCCGCAACGACAGACCAGGCCATCCAGATGGTTGAAAAGATCTCGGGCGAGCTGATCCAGATCGTGCGCTCCAGCCAAAGCCAGTCGAACGCGCTGACCCAATTTCAGCGCATGTTCGTGACCTATGGCGACATCCCGGTGATCGCCCGTTCCGTTCTTGGCCAGCCCTGGAATGGGATGAACGGGGCGCAACAAAACGCCTTTGTCGCGGCCTTTCAGGGGTATCTGTCGCGCAAATACGGCACGCAATTTCGCGAATTTCGCGACGCCCAGGTCCGCGTGACCGGCGCAAAGGACTTTGGCGCCAAGGGCATTCTGGTCAACACCGTTGTATCTTACGCCAACCAGCCGCCCTTTTCGGTCGATTGGCAGGTCAGCGACCGGTCGGGAAAACTGAAGATGTTCAACGTTTTGATCGAAGGCGTCTCGATGCTGTCGCCCGAGCGGAGCGAGATCCGCGCCTTGCTTGCGGCCAATGGCAACAGTGTCGACCGCCTGATTTCGGAGTTGCAGCGCCGCAGCTAAGCCCGGGCCACGGCCTGCCTTATCACTGGGCTGCGGGACACGGGCGGTCCCGCGCCAGCCCGGGTTTGCGTCAAACGGGCTTGTGCCGAACCGGAATGCGTAAGAGGCTGCCTCATCACACAGTTGAGGAGCCTTCGATGTCACTCCACGAAACGGCGGTTGCGTTTTTTGAGGCCTGCGAGACGGGCAAGGGCTGGGCGGCGTGCCAAGCCTACTGCCACCCCGACGCCAGCTTTTCCTGCCAGTCCCAAGCCTTGGCCGAAACCACAACGCTGGCCGATTATGCGGAGTGGATGAAAAACCTCCTGACCCCGATCCCGGACGGCCACTATGTCCTAACGGGTTTCGCGCGCGACAGCGATCGCCGCCGCCGAGTTTCGCGGCACCCAGACAGGCGAGGGCGGCCCGGTCGCCCCGACGGGCAAAGCGGTGGCGTCGGATTACGCCTATGTCATGCGCTTTGACGGCGACAAGATCGTTCACATGACCAAGATTTGGAATGACGGTCAGGCCTTGGTTCAGCTTGGCTGGGCTTAGGCGCCGGATGTGAATTTGGGCCAGCTTCGCCGGGGCCGGGCTGCGTACGGCCCGCGCCCGGGCGGAGAGGAGGAAGGTGAAGCATGAGCTATGCGCGGGCAGAGAAACTAGACAGCGATCTTATCCCTGTCATCGATATCGGGCCGCTGATCGACGGCTCGGACCCCGCGGGTG
>CALCPC010000392.1 GCA_937900975.1 uncultured Paracoccaceae bacterium | reverse complement strand
CGTAGCGCGGCGACTGTTCCCCGAAATCCGATGAGCCAGGCTCATCCCCGAATGCGCTTTCGAAAACGACGACATAGCCGCCATCGACAAGGCCCGCGACACTGGCATCCCGTTGCGCGCCCGCGTCGCTCGTGCTGACGCGAACCTCGCCGCCGTCCAGCGAGCCGTCGGCGTTGTAGCGCTGAAGATAAACCCCTTCGCCGTCGCCGTCCTGACCCGCGGAGGTCCACACGACGACCCAGCCGCCATCTTGTAGCGCGGCGGTTTCCGGGGCGGATTGCGCGCCTGCGGTGAAGGTGTTGACCTGTGTTTCGGGCAGCGCCACGCCGATGGCGTTCGCCTCGTCCGTCTGCGTCACCGCAATTTCCAGCGAGGTCGGCGTCTGGATCGAGCCGTCGCCATCGGTCAAATCGATTGTGTAGGTGCGCGAGGCACGGGGGTTGTCGCTGTCGTTTTGGTAGCTGAGCGCGCTCAACAGCGTCTCGACCCGCTCCAACGTCGCATCGGAATTGAACCCGACGGTCAGATCGGCACCGGCAACGCCGTCCGAGATCAGCGTGCCGATGACCACGCCGTCGACCGACACAGCGCTGCCCGCGACGCTGACGCCGCTGCCCGGCGCGAAGAACAACGTGTCCTGGGCGTTGGTGTCGACGCCGATGAAATCATCGGCGTTCGAATCGGCGGTGACGCGCGACAGCGTCAGCTGTCCGCCGGCGAAATCCGCGCTGTCCGCGTCGCGGATCCCCGCCGCCCCGGCCGGAAAGATCAGCGCGCCGGCATTGGCGTCGGCCTCCGCTATGGTGACGCTGGGCGGGAGGCCGTCGATCAGGGGCGCGGCAGAGACATCGAACTCTGCGGGATCGCCGAAAATCTGGGCGACAACGTCGCTTTGGAAGCCATCGGCCTCTTCGCCGTTGCTGTCGTAGACAACGACAAATGCCGCGCCGCCAATCCCGGCGACCGCCGTATCGGCCTGGGTGAAGGTGAGGTTGGTGTTGACCAACTGTTCCGTGTCGATCCGCGTGCCATCGGCATCGAAAACCTGGGCCAGAACGTCCTGGCCAGAGCCTCCGTCAAAGCTGGTGTCGGTCCAGCTGACCACGAATTGACCATCGGCCAATGCGGCGACATCGGGCTGGGTCTGCGCGCCCGAGGTGCTGTCGGCCACCCGGAACTCGTCCGTGACGGCAAGACCGGTATCAGTGAAAATCTGGGCATAAACGCCCGTTGCGCTTTGATCCTGGCCCTCAGATGCCCAAACGACGACGACATTGCCGTCAGAAAGCGTCGCGATTTGCGGGTCCTGCTGCGCGCCGGCGGTGAAGGTGTTGACCTGGATCTCGGCGCCCTGGGGCTGGCCGGCGGCGTCCACCAGGCGCAGAAAAACGCCGTTCTGGTTGCCGTCGCCCGCAGGCGCTGAATCGGCGGAGACATAGACGATCGCCGCGCGCCCACCGGAAAGCGCCGTCACCTCCGCGTTGTTTTGAGAGCCTGAGGTTTCGACATTGACCCGGCTTTCAGACGCTTCGCCAACGCCTGCGGCATCGAAGCGTCGGGTGAAAATGCCGTTGCCGGACCCCTCACCCGCCGGCCCCGAATTGGCGGAGGTCCAGACGATCAGAAAGCCGCCGGTGTCCAGCGCCGCGACGTCCGCCTCGCTTTGGGTGCTGGAGGCCTCCAGATTGACCTGAACCTCGACCTCGCCCGGCACCAGGACACCGCTTGCGTCATAGCGGGAATAAAAGACGCCGTCGCCGCTGCCATCGCCGACATCCGAGGTCCAGACGATCACATAGCCGCCATCGGTGAGCCCCGCGACGGCGGGATCGAACTGGCTCAGCGCGGTGGTGACGTTGATCTGGGTCTCGGCGCCCAAGGGCTGCCCCTGAAGATCGTAGCGCTGGGCGAAAATGCCGAAATCGAAGTCCCCGGGTTGATCCTGGTTGCGCGCCTCCCACACCACGACATAGCCGCTCGGCGCCCCGGTGACCGGGTCGAACAGGGTGGTGACGGCCGGGTCTAGCTGCTGGTCCACACGGGTCTGGTTGACAATAACCTCATCGCGGATTTTGCCCACGGCATCGGTTTCGGGCGTGACTTGGATCTCAACCACAACGGGGGTGGAGGTCGCGCCGTCGCCATCCTCAAGCTGGATGGCGATCTCGCGGCTGGCGCGGGGATCGTCGGAGGGGTTTTGGTAAGTCAGCGCTTCGATCAGGATTTCGGCCACATCGGCGGTCGCGCTGGCGTTAAGGTCGACGATCAGGGCTTGCCCGCCCGTCCCGTCTGCGGCAAGCGCGCCAACGAGGACCCCGTCGACAAGCACGTCTGTCCCCTGCACCTCGACGCGGCTGCCGGGCCCGGTGTCGAGCCCCAGATTGTCTTGAGCAGCCGCATCTTCGGCCAAAAACCCATCGGCAATCTCGCCTTGCGCGACCACGCCGACGACCAGTCGGCCGCCATCGAAATCCGCGCTGTCGGTGTCCGAGACCGCGGCCGCGCCATCCGCGTCGATGCGCTGCGGTGCGGCGTTGACGGTGTTTTCTTCAAACACGCGAATGGTGCTGACGGCCTCCACCACCGGGCTGGCGCTGAGGCCGAGGACCAAGGCGGGG
>CALCPC010000391.1 GCA_937900975.1 uncultured Paracoccaceae bacterium | reverse complement strand
GCGGCACGTATTGGCTGACTTCTTCGTCGACCGTCGGCGATCCATAGTACTTTTCGATGGACGTGCGATCCGTGAACAGCAGGATCAGCGCGTGCGCCGTGGTCAGGCAGGCGGTGAGCGCGAAGAAAGCCGTGCCGGTCAGCCAGACGCCCTGCGGCACCCAAAGCGGTGTCTGAAGCGGCGTGTTGGTTATCGCGCCGAAGCGAAGGGTGGTCTGCAACTCACCCCATGCGTGCCACGCCATGAACACCGCAAAGGCCGCCATCGCAAGCTGCGCCAGAACATGAAGACTATCCCGCATCACCCTGGGGAAAAACCGAAAAAAGATCTCGATCCGTGGATGCCCGCGCCGAAGAAGCGTGAGCGCCATGCCGAGCGAGCCCACGAAGGCCAGAACATAACCGCCGATCTCGTCCGTTCCTTGTATCGACGCGCCAAGAAAATCCCGGCCGATGATGTCGATGGTGATCAGCACGGCCAGCACGGCGATCGCCACGCCCGCCCCAAGGGCGAACGTGGCCGCGATCTTTTCAAAGGCCCGGAGTGTCCGGTCCATAAGACGCGCCGTTACTCGATGGTCAGACCGCGCGCCGCACCGACGGTGTCGTTCCAAACCTGGGTACAGCCCGGATAGGACGCTTCGCACTTGGCCGCCCATTCGGGCAGAACAGCGGATGCCGAGATTGCAGCCACCTTCGCCTTGTCCGCATCACTGACCGACACCAGCGTCATGCCGTACGAGGTGTAGATTCCGCCCTCCGGGCAATCCCCGCCGGTCGAGCAGGCTTGGGCTGTGCCGTTCGTGTTGATCGCAACGTCCCAGAGTTCCGCCTCCATCTCCGCCATGATCGCATCGAACGCCGCCCGGTCCGCGTCGCTCAGGCCGTTCAGCCAGTCGAGATTAACCATATGCGCCTGCACCGAACCCGACACCGAAAGCGGATATAAATGCGTCGTGACCTCCGGCCATTTGCCGGTGTTCGATGAGGTCGGCGAGGTCACGCCACATGTGGCAACACCGCGCTGGAGGGCTGGGTAGACTTCCGGGAAGGACAGCGTGACCGGGGTGGCGCCAAGCTCTTCAAGCAATGTCGACATCGACGCGGTGAAAGAGCGGACCTTCAGGCCATCGAGATCGGCCAGCGAGGCCATGTCGGAATTGCACAAAAAGACCTGTGTGCCGAAGGGCCAAATCGCGGCGGCCGTCACGCCGAATTTTTCTTCGAGACGCGCGTTGAACACCGCGCGGTAGGCTTCGACGGCATCTTTTAGGTCGGCCATATTCGTCGAGACGCCGATCAGGTCGATGCCTTCGAGAAACGGGTCATCCTTTGCAACGCTGCCGACCTGGATGGTCGCCATGTCGAAAGCGCCCGTGCTCAAGAGGCGCAACCCATCGGCCAGGTTGATGCCCACGGCCTGATATTCGCTGCGGTTCACCGCAAAGCCCGCCTCCGACAGCGCGGATACGGCAACGGCCTCGGCAGTGTATTGCGCGCGCTGCTCCTCGTTCTGGGCGATCACGCGCATGGATTGCGCATCGGCGGCGCCTGCGAGTGAAAGCGCCCCCGAGAGCGCCGCGGCAAGGATGACAGGATTGTTCACTAAGGGTGTTCCTTTCGATACGCGCATGTCGCCTGCACGCCGGGCCCATTGCCGACCTGGCTGACACGCTCAACCTGGAGTGTGAGAGAAAGACAAGATCCCCAATTGATCGAAGGCAAAGATTGTTAACAATACAAGTTTAATATGGGTGCATTGTTCAGACACCGAATACGCGTCTTCGGGTTAAATCTCCAATTAATCGCATGTATTCAGCATCTTAGCTTAAAGTTCCATTGCCATCGCAGCGGCCGGTCGGATCTTTGAAAGCTTAAGAATTAATCATAGCTGGCGCCGATACCGCAAAGGATCAGGTCACGGTGAAGGCTGCGCAAGCGTCCGAGGACGCGGTCATTCTCAGTCTTTGCGATGCGATCCTGTCGCGCCGGTCCGTGCCGAGCATATGCCTGCGCGACGGATACCGTAGCGCCCCTCGGCGCCGCGCAATCGGCAAAGCCCTGAACCGGTAGAGGTTTGAGGGACTGGGCAGGCGCGTGCCGAACCGCCGCGCCCCTGTCGCCAAACCGGCGCCGCGGGCGTCAGACGGTCTTCTTGCTGCACGAAACTCCACTGCGGTCAGGATTGCAAAACACGCCGGCGAGACGGTGACCTTCGCGGCAGCTGCACGGCGTTAAAGCCCTATCGACAGCGCGCAGAACTGGCCGGATGTCATCGCCCCGTCCAGGGCGTTTCAACTGCTTATCGCCGAAATCGCAACTGGCGAGATATTGCAGAAATCAAGCGCTGGATGGCCGTGATGCGACTGCAGCCGCGCATCGGTTGTCCGAAAGCATGCGCATTGCAGGCATTTGCCAGCCGGCGCGGCTCAATTGGCCTGCGACACGGCATTTAAACCAAAGCAGGCTTGCGCCCTTCATCCGTATCCACCGATATTTCAGAAAATGCCCCCGAAGGACAGGAAACACCGATGCACCATGATCTGGTTATAAAAGACGCCCGTGTTGTGACGTCCGGCGGCGTGTCGAACTGTGACATCGGGGTCTTGCAAGGACGTATTGCGTCGCTCGGCACCGGGTTGGGCGGCGCGGAGATCATCGACGCAAAGGGGCTCATCGCGATGCCCGGCGGCATCGACAGTCATGTGCATATCTCGCAGCCTTCCGGACCGGGGATCGAGATGGCCGATGACTTCGCTTCGGCAACCACGGCGGCGGCCTGCGGCGGCAACACGACCATCATGCCCTTTTGTCTGCCAGAGGACGGCCAGACCCTGCGGGACGCGGTCACGGCCTATCGCGCCAAAGCCGACGGACAGTGCCTGATCGACGTTTCCTTTCATCTGATTGTGAAAAGCGTCGATCCAACCACGCTCGGACAGGATTTGCCCTCGCTGATTGCCCAGGGCATGACCAGCTTTAAGGTGTTCATGACCTACCAGGGCATGCGCCTGACGGACGGAGAGATCCTGCAGGTGATGGACGTGGCGCGCGAGCACGGCGCGCTCACCATGGTGCATGCGGAAAACGAGGACGCCATCGAGTTTCTGCGCGACAAGGCCGAGCGCGACGGACGCATCCAGCCGGTGCATCATGCGCGCACGCGCCCCATCCCGGTCGAGCGTGAAGCAACGCATCGGGCGACAACCCTTGCCGAGATTGCCGGCGTGCCCGTTATGATCGTGCATGTATCCAACGGCGCGGCGCTGAACGAGATCGAACGCGCGAAAGCGCGCGGTGTGCGCGTGTTTGCCGAAACCTGCCCGCAATACATCACGCTTACGGCTGACGATCTGGACCGGGCCGGTTTTGAAGGCGCCAAATGGGTCTGCTCTCCACCACCGCGCGACACCAGCGAACAAGCTGCGATCTGGGCCGGCATTGAGCGCGGCGCCTTCGACGTGTTTTCATCCGATCACTGCCCGTTCCGGTTTGCCGACACCGCGGGCAAGGACGCGCCGGGCGCGCGCGCCTCCTTCCGGAACATTCCCAACGGCATTCCTGGGGTGGAAACGCGCCTGCCCATTCTTTTCTCCGAAGGTGTAGCGAAGGGCCGTGTCAGTCTTGAGACTTTTGCCGCGCTCACGGCGACGAACCATGCCCGTATCTACGGCCTTCAGCAAAAAGGCGCGATTGCTGTCGGAAAGGATGCCGACATCGTGCTGTGGGACCCTTTGGTGTCAAAGAAGATCACGCAAGACGCTCTGCATCACGGCTCCGACTACACGCCGTGGGAGGGGTTTGAGGTCACGGGCTGGCCGGTCCGCAGCATTCTACGCGGCAAGACAGTCATGCTGGACGGCGCGCCAGTGGGGCAGAGGGATGGCACGCACGTGGCCCGTCAAAGCCTTCTTTGATCGCCGTCCGCAGCAAAGGCCTTCCATCGCATCTGCAGCGCTCTTGTTAGAGACGGCAGGTGTTTCTTCTTGGAGGGTCTCGTGCCCCCTGCGGGCGCGGCACACGGGCCAAAAGCCCAGAGGTGAACATGGATCGCAGACGACGCCACTTAAGACGCTGGACACACAACGATATCGTCATCATCCACCCACGGCGCCATCGACACCCTAGCGTGTTTGGTTGTTTGCCGTTTTCGTATCTTCAGACTGTGGGCGGCGACGGCTGCGCCGCTGGAATACGCCCCGACAACCCCGAATTTGCGCCTCTACGACACCCCATTGCAAAGACAGCGCACACGGAAATGGCCTCCTTACCATCCTCCCGGGTCCAAATCGGGCGAATGGGCCGCAGCGCGCACACGGCGTGCCCTCGCCGAGACGGGGCCCATCGCTCGGCCTGCCAGGCTGTGACCTCGGCCGATCGGGGGCCGGTGCCAGCCAAGTCTTTCGCCTTCAGACCTTTGGCGACCTCTTACGCCGATCTCTGCGACCGGCGGACGCTTTTCGGTGACGGCAAGTTGCGCGCGGAGCAAGGCAAGGCGCGTCTCGCAAAACGGTCCCGGCGACCGATTTGCGCGCGGCATAACGCTTTAGGCGGAGGCGGTGCCGAACGGCCTTGGACGCGGGCTTTCTTGCCTGACGGGACGCCTGGGGTGCGAGACGCGGCGGGGGCCACAGTCTTGAAAAACGCCCCGCCCAAGTTCGCCTGACCAAGATCGCCCGCCCCAGTTCGAAGGGCGGGGCCACGGATCGGATACCAGCCGGTTAGGGCGTGTTTTGGCTGCAGGGGCGATACCTAGGGTCGAAGGCGCGGCGACGTTCGCAGTGATGGGCGGCGTTTCGACACCGCAGCGCGGTCAGGGCGCGACGCCGCCTATGCCACACCGCCAAAGCGCACGCCGGCCAAACGCTCCATCTCCGGTTTCCATGTGATCAGATCCTCGGGACAAAATTTCTGCAGATGATCATGGCCGCAGGCCCGCGCCATCACCTGCATCAACTCAACGGTCGCCTCGAAGAAATTGGCCAGCCGCTCGGCCGATTTGTCGACCGTCAGGCGGCTGACAAGATGAGGCTTTTGGGTTGCGATCCCCACGGGGCAATTGTTGGTATGACAGGCCCGCATCGCCAGGCAGCCAATCGCCTGCATCGCGGCATTGGACACGGCGATTGCATCCGCGCCCAAGGCCAACGCTTTGATGAAATCGGGGGCGGTGCGCAGGCCGCCCGTGATCACCAGCGTCACGTCGCCCCTGCCCTGGCGGTCGAGATGCGCACGGGCGCGGGCCAGCGCGGGGATTGTCGGCACCGAGATGTTGTCGCGAAAAATCGTCGGCGCCGCCCCCGTCCCGCCGCCGCGGCCGTCGAGGATGATGTAGTCGACGCCCACCTCCAAGGCCGCATCGATGTCACGCTCAATGTTTTGCGCCGACAGCTTATAGCCGATGGGAATACCGCCGGTCCGATCCCGAACCTGGTCTGCAAAGGCCTTGATTTCGGAAACCTCCGTCCAATCGGGAAAGCGCGAGGGCGAGATGGCCGACTGGCCCTCGTCCAACCCGCGAACCTCCGCGATTTTGCCCTTCACTTTGGCCCCGGGCAGGTGCCCACCGGTGCCGGTTTTGGCCCCCTGCCCGCCTTTGAAGTGAAAAGCCTGAACCCCGGTCAGCTTATCCCAGGAAAACCCGAACCGCGCCGACGCCAATTCGTAGAAATACCGCGTGTTGGCTGCCTGCTCTTCCGGCAGCATTCCCCCCTCGCCCGAACAGATGCCGGTGCCGGCGCGCTCTGCCCCCTCGGCCAGGGCCACTTTGGCCGGTTCGCTCAAGGCGCCAAAGCTCATGTCCGACACAAACAGCGGAATCTCCAAGCGCAGGGGTTTTTGCGCGTTGGGGCCGATCACAACCTCCGTCGCAACGTGATGGTCGTCCAGCAAGGGCGGGCGGGCCAACTGTCCGGTCACAATCTGAATGTCATCCCAAACCGGCAGCTGCATGCGGGGCACGCCCATCGAAGAGACCGTGCCGTGATGGCCGGTCTTGGCCAGGCCGAACTTGGCATAGTGCTGGATCTCACCATTGCTCGGCTCCTCTGCCGTGCCGTGGCTTGTGTCGGCGTAAAGGCCGAGATAGCTGTCTCGGTCGAAGGGCTGGGGGTTATCCTTGGCCCATGCGGCGATCTCCTCGACATTGACACGCACCGCATCCCCATCGATCCAGCTTTCAAACCGCGGCAGCTTTTCCGAATTCGCGTATTCCGACACGCCCGTGTCCAAACGATAGTCCCAGTCATGCACGCAGCAGATCAGGTTTTTTCCCTGTAAATGCCAGTCATAAAT
>CALCPC010000390.1 GCA_937900975.1 uncultured Paracoccaceae bacterium | reverse complement strand
AGAACCAGACGGTTCCGATGCTGCTCATCACCTCCGTCAGGCGGCGCAGGCCCTTGTCGGTTTCTCGCAGAAGGGCGATGGCCGCGCCATCCGCCGCGCCGGTACGTTCATCGGGGCTTTGTTCGGCCATCGCGTTGTCCAGTCCGTTGGGGTGGGGCTCAGTTCGACCAGTCGCGCAGGGGTTCCTCCCCACGGCTGCGGCCACCGTCGAGGAAGGCCTTCAGCACCTCTGCGGCCGGCAGACCCGCATCGGCGTTCAGCTTCACCCATTCGCCTGCAAGATCGGGAAGGGAGGCCGCCCATTTCCGACGCTCAGCCTCATCAAGGGTCGCCACTGTCGCGCCTTCTGCCTGCATTGTGGCAAGAAACTTGTCTTCCCGGGCGCTTACGCTATCGGCCACCATGGTGCTGTATTCGCGCCCCAGATCGGTCAGAACGCCCTGCACATCTTCGGGCAGAAACTGCCACGTTTCTTTGTTGATCGTCAGCGCCCCGGTGATCGGGCCGCCCATATTGACCAACGTGATGTAGGGCGCGACCTCATGGATCTTGAAAGGCAGCATGCCGTTGATCGTCATCACGGCACCATCGGCCACACCGGTCGAGATGCTGTTGTAAAACTCCGGAAAGGCAGAGTTAACCGCCGTGGCCCCCGTGCCCTCAAGCCATGTGGCCACGGCGCCACCGGCCAACAGCTTCAGGCCTTTAAGATCTTCCAGGGTGTTGATCGGCTTGTTGGTGATCAGGTGGTAAGACCCGTCTGCCATCGCGCCAAGAAACTTTTGATTGTATTTGTCCCATTGTTTGTTCATCGCAGGCAACGTGTCGTGCAGTTCGTTGCCGATCTCGGTCAAGGCATGCACATCCCCCACCGCGAACGGGGCGTAGAAATGCACGTTTTGCAGCGGCAGCTTTGCGGGCTCAAAAATCGTGCCGACCCACGCCAGATCCGCCAAACCGGCCTCGACCCCCTCCAAGGCATTCGGCGCGTTAAACAGCGCGCCGGCATAGGCCTCGGTCCACACGACCTCGTTTTTGCTGCCCATCGCCGCCAGGCGCTTATTGGTCTCTGGTACGATGTGGTTTGTAATCACCTCGATCCACGGCAGCACCGGAGGGTGGCTGGAGGCCGCGGTCATTTTGATCTTTTCCGCGCTGGCCGACGTTGCCGCAAACGCAAGACATGCCACCGCCAAAAGCGGGGCCATCGATGGTCTTTTCATCAAATCCTCCCTGGATCGTTTTTTGCGGGCAGGCCGCCCGCACTGTTTTATTTTAAGTCCAAGTGTTGCCGGCCCAGCTGATCCCCTCCCCGCGCAGCCACGCCTCACCGGTTGCATAAAGCGCCTCGACCCGGTCGCCTTTCAGACCGGGCATGTTCTTTTCGACCGCGTAGCCGACTTGCGTCTGGATGTAGGCAAGATGGCGATAGCCCACTGGGAATTGCGCCAGCAGGTCGGCGTCCAGTGTCAGATCCGCATTGGCGTCGACCTTGTCGAGCCGATCCTTCTCGTAAATCGGCTGGCGCAGGCACATGCCCCAGGCGCCGTCGCGTTTTTCAAGAAAGTCGTAAAACCGCCCCGTGCAGACCACATCGCAAGACACGCCATGCACGTCGCCGCGCTGCGAGATTGTCATCTTGGTCTGCGTGACGGCGCGGCTGCCGGCGATCTCGGCGGTGAACCCGCCAAGAAAATGCAGGATCGACACGCCCTTGGCCCAGCCTTCCTTGTTCATCGCGATGAACTCATCGGCCGTGCCTTGGGTCCAGGTCGCCATCATGCGCCCGTCATCGTGCCAGACGGTGCGAAACTTCTCCCACATCCCGGCATCGCGCCAGATCGCCCAATTGTCGATAAGTTGCCTCAGCGCGAGACGGTCCAAAAGCTCTTGATCCACGGGGTCGCCCTTTCTTAGAAAGCGGTCTTTCGGCAACCCCGCTCGATGGTCATCCAGCGGGTTTGCGTGAAACTGTCGACCGACCAGCGCGCGCCATGGCGGCCCATGCCGCTGTTCTTGACGCCGCCAAAAGGCACCGTGGGCTCGTCATAGATCGTGGTGTCGTTGATGTGCGCCATGCCGCTTTCGATCTGGCGCGCGACGCGCAGGCCGCGTTCTTCATTCTGCGTGATGACCGAGGCCGACAGCCCATAGTGACAATTGTTGGCCAGCGCGATGGCGTCGTCCTCATCCTCGGCTGTGATGATGTTGGCCACGGGCCCGAACACCTCTTCGTGGAAGATGTCCATATCCGGTGTCGCGCCCGTGATCACCGCGGGGTCGAAGTAAAGCCCGTTCCGGGCGCCGCCATGGTGAAGCGTGACGCCATCGTTCACCGCTTGCGCAAGCCGTCTTTCCACAGCATCCGCTTGGCGTTCGTTGATGATCGGGCCGATCTGGTTGCCGAGCTTTGTGGGATCCCCCACCCGCAACTCCTTTGTCGCGGCGATGAACCGCTCCAAGAAAGGTTCCGCCAGCTTTTTGTCGACGATGATCTTTTCTGCCGACATGCAGATCTGACCCTGGTGGAAGAAAGCGCCGAAGCGCGCCGCGCTGATCGCGCGATCCATGTCGGCATCGTCGAGAACCAGAAGCGAGTCCTTTCCCCCCAGTTCGACACAGGCTTTCTTCAACAGCCCGCCGGCTGTGGCCGCAATGTGTTTGCCCACGGCGGTCGAGCCGGTAAAGCTGATCGCCTTGATTAGCGGGTTAACCACCAATTCAGCCCCGACCTCAGCCACCCGATCGCGGGAGCAGGTGACAACATTCAGAACACCGGGCGGCATCCCGGCCTCTTCAAACAGCTCCGCGATCAAAAGCCCGCCGGTCACCGGTGTCTCTTCCGACGGTTTCAGCACCACCGTGTTTCCAACCGCCAGCGCAACGGCAAGGCCCCGGCTTGACAGCAGCATCGGCACATTCCACGGCGAAATGACCGAAATCACGCCCAGCGGTGTGCGCTCTACCATGCTGACCTTGTGATGATCCGAACGCAGCGCCTCACCCATTGGACCGTAGGCTTCTGCCGCTGCTGCACGAAAAACGGTGGGTGTATAACGGGCTTCGAAGTTGCTTTTGC
>CALCPC010000389.1 GCA_937900975.1 uncultured Paracoccaceae bacterium | reverse complement strand
CGCCGATGCGGTTTCTGACCTGGAACATGCCCTATCCTGCAGAGCATCACATCCTTCCGACCGTGCCGTTCTACCGTCTGGGAGCACTTCACCGGCTGCCCGCGCCCGATCTTGGCGTCACGGCGCCGGGCTACCGGGCTTTTGGGCGCACGTATCTGAGGACGTTGCGCCGTGGCTCAAGCGTTTTCTGATGACTGACTGACCTGCTTTGAACGGAAAATGCTCTAGCCGTGCCGCCCCCTTACACCACGGTTTCAAGTCGATAGCCGGGGGGGAACAGCAGCCGAACCGTGGTGACAGGGCAGGTGCCCGACCAGGTTGTGCGGATCATCTCAAAAAGCGGTTTGCCGATCCCGGTCGCCAGCGCCTTGGCCTCGGCCGCGCCCGCCGGAGCCGCGCTGAGGGCGAGCGTCCCTTTGCTCAGCGGCACATGGGCGAGGAGGTATTCATTGGCCGAAACGGTGGCGAAGTCCACGTCCAGCAGCCCCGGCACAGCCTCGGGATTAAGCCAGCGCTCTTCCAAGCAATAGGGCTTTGCACCGGCAAGAGGGAGCGCGCGCAGATTGACCAGCCGGCCACGCAACCCGATCCGCTGTGCGACCAAGGCCGGCGGCGCGGCCAAGCGCCGGCGCAGCAGGCGATAGGTGTAGGCGGCGCCCGTCGCCTCCACCTCCGCCCGCAAAAGCGGGACCGGGATCCGGGCCTTTGGACTTGGCAGCGGCGCGATGCGGGTTCCGGTACGCCGCCGTCGCTCAACCATGCCATCCTCGGCCAGAGAGCGGAGCGCGCGGTTCACGGTCGCGCGGGCGCAGGCGAATTCCTCGGCCAGCGCGGCCTCGGACGGGATCGTGTCGCCGGGCCGCCAGATGCCGGTGCTGACGCGCCGCTCAACCTCCCCCCGGATGGCCTGCCAGGAGATCTGGCTCACAGGCTTGCCCGCAGCTTGCGCATCACGGCCCGGTAGGCGGCGGTGATCGGCGCGCGGGCGACATGGGCGCTGTCCTGGACGATGTGGCGCCCGGCCGACCACAGCTGTTCGACACCGGCACCGGCGCCGGAGAAAATCCACGTGTCGAGGATTGCGTCGCCCGAACGCCCCTCAAAATCCGGGTGGTCGGTTGCGGGCACGACAAGATCGGCGAGCATCCCCGGCGCGATCTGGCCCGACGGCCGGGCCGCCGCCGCCGCGCCGGCGCCAGCGGCATTGTCCCAAAGCGTCCGCCCGGTGGAGCGGGCGGACGTGGCAAGAACCGCGTGGTCTTGGGTTTTCAAGCGCTGGCTGTATTCAAGAAGGCGCAGTTCGCCGGCCAAGCTGATCTCCACATTGCTGTCGGTCCCGACGCCAAACCGCCCGCCCGCGCCGAAAAACCGTGCGCCGTCGAAGATCCCGTCGCCAAGATTGGCCTCCGTGATCGGGCAAAGTCCAGCGATGGCACCGGTTTTGGCCAGTGCCAGGGTCTCTTCTGGCTGCATGTGGGTGCAGTGGATCAGGCACCAGCCCGCGTCAAGCTCTGCGGTGTCGAGCAGCCAGGCCACAGGGCGTTGGCCGCGATGGGACTGCACCTCTGCGATCTCTGCGGGTTGTTCGGCGATATGAAGGTGAAGCGGCCCCGACGCCCGAAGGGCCAGGGCCGCGGCCAACCCCGTTTCATCCACCGCCCGCAGCGAATGCGGCGCCGTTCCAAGCCGTGTGTCGGCGGGAAGCGTTTTCACGACGTCCCGGGCGGCCGCGATCAGCGCGGCATAGCCGTCGGGTGTTTCGCCAACGCGGCGCTGACCGGGGCCAAGCGGGCGCCGGTCGCAGCCGCCCCATTGGTAAAGCACCGGCAACAGCGTCAGGCCCAGCCCCGTCGCCGCCGCCGCCGCCGCGACCCTTGCGGCCATTTCGGCCCGGGCTGCGTAAGCTGTGCCATCGGGCTGATGGTGGAGATAGTGAAACTCGGCGACGGCGCTGTAGCCGGCCTCTGCCATCTCCATCTGCGCGAAGGCTGTGATCGCCTCCACATCCTCGGGCGTCAGGATGTCGAGAAACCGGTACATCGCCGCGCGCCAAGACCAGAAACTGTCGCGTCCGCTCGGTCCGCGCGCCTCGGTCAAGCCCGCAAGCGCGCGCTGAAAGGCATGGCTGTGAAGATTGGTGGGGGCGGGCAACAGCACCGGCACGACGCGGCCCTGCCGCTCTGCACCGGGCGTCACCGCGGCGATGGTTTCGCCCTCAAACGTGACTGCGACGTCACGGCGCCAACCGTCGGGGGTAAGGGCGTTCTCTGCCC
>CALCPC010000388.1 GCA_937900975.1 uncultured Paracoccaceae bacterium | reverse complement strand
CCCGCGGCCTTCAGCGCCGTCGGCGCAAAGATCCAGGAGGTGGGGGTGTGAGCGGTGCCACGCTGACCCTTTCGGGTGTCAACAAGATCTACAATCCCACCAGCAAGGCGCCTGTCCATGCGGTGCGCGACCTCGATTTGCGGGTCGAGGCGGGGGAAATCGTGGCGCTGCTCGGCTCCTCGGGTTGCGGCAAGACCTCGACCTTGCGGATGATCGCGGGGTTCGAGGCGGTGTCGTCGGGTGACATCGCGCTGGGCGACCGGGCCGTGGCCCGGCTGCCGCCTGCCCGGCGCGGCGTCGCGATGGCGTTCGAGGGCTATTCGCTCTACCCCCCGCTGACCGTGCGCGACAACATCGCCTTCGCGCTGAAAGCCGCGCGTTTGGGCGCCGACGCCGTGGCGGCGCGGGTCGGTGAGATCGCCGAGCTTTTGGAGATCGGCGACATTCTCGACAGCTATCCCTCGGGCCTGTCCGGCGGGCAGCAGCAGCGGGCAAGCCTGGGGCGCGCGCTGATCCGCGAGGCCGAGCTGCATCTCTTGGATGAGCCGATGGGCCAGTTGGAACCGCAGTTGCGGGCCGTGCTGCGGGGCCGGCTGAAACATTTTATCAAAGAGCGCGGGCTGACGGCCATTCTGGAGACGCATGACCAGACCGAGGCGAACGCGCTGGCCGACCGGATCGCCGTGATGGAGGGGGGCGAATTGCAGCAATTCGCGACACCCGAGCCGCTGAAGGCCGCGCCGGCCAACCTGTTCACGGCCACCTTTATTGGCGAGCCGCCGATGAATGTGTTTGCCGGGCGCGCCAGCGCCGGCGATGACGGGCTGGCGTTTGAGCTGGAGACCGGCGGCGCCATCGCCTTTCCCGCGGCGGCTTTCGCGCCGGATCAGGCGGCCGCGATCCGGCAGGGCCGCGTGACCATCGGCGTGCGGCCCCATGCTGTCGCGGTGGCAGAAGGCGGTTTTCCGGCGGAGGTCGTGGCCAACCAATGGCTGGGCGATCAGACCCATATCGCGGCCAATTTTGCCGGCGGCACCATCGTTTCGGTCGCGCATGACCGGGTCCGCCACGCGGCGGGGGCGCGGATCGGCATCCGCATCGCGCCCCGCGATCTTCATATCTTCGATACCGAAACCGGCCGGGCGCTGCACCATGGCGGAGACAGCGTGTGAGCCGGGATCTTCTTATCGGGATCGACGCGGGCACCTCGGTCATCAAGGCCGTGGCCTTCAATCTGGCCGGTCGCCAAGTGGGGATCGCAAGCACGCGCAACAGCTATGACACCTTGCCCGGTGGCGGGGTCGAGCAAGACATGGACGCAACCTGGACCCGGACCGCCGGTGTGTTGCGCGACTTGGCCGCGGTGGTCGAGGGGCTGGCGGAGCGGGTTCTGGCGCTGGCAGTCACGGCGCAGGGCGACGGCACCTGGCTTGTCGACGCCGATGGCCGGCCGGTGCACAAAGGGTGGCTTTGGCTTGACGCGCGCACGGCGGCGCCGGCCGAAAGCCTGGCCGCCTCCCCGGCGATGGCGGCGGTTTACAACGCCACCGGTACGGGCCTGAATGCCTGTCAGATGCGCACGCATCTGGTCTGGATGAAAACCCACGCGCCGGCGCTTTTGCAAACCGCTGCAACCGCGTTCCACTGCAAGGATTGGCTTTACCTGCAACTGACCGGCGTGCGGGCGACCGACCCGACCGAGGGCGCCGGCATCTTCGGCGATTTCCGCACCCGCGCCTATTCCGATGCGGTGTTCGCCGCGCTCGATCTTGAGGATGTGCAAGGGCTTCTGCCGCCCATCGTCGATGGCGCGGCCGAGGCGCATCCCCTAACGGCTCAGGCCGCGGCGGCGACGGGTCTGCCGGCGGGCTTGCCGGTGTGCCTCGGCCAGCTTGATGTGATGTGCACCGCGATGGGTGCCGGCATGTTCGACCGCAAAACCGCGCCCGGCGTCACGATCCTTGGGTCCACCGGCATGCACATGCGCTTTGTCCCCGATGCCGGGGCGGTGGCGCTGAACGCTGGGCAATCGGGCTATACGATGCCGTTTCCCGGCACGGCCTTTGCGCAGAGGCAGACCAATATGGCCGCGACGCTGAACATCGACTGGGTGCTGGGCCTGGCGCAAGAGATCTTGGCGGCCAATGGCGTCGCGCGCAGCGCGGGCGATCTTTTCGACGGGCTTGATGCGCGTGTCTTGGCGGCGCGTCCCGGCGCCGCGCTTTATCATCCTTATATCTCCGTCGCGGGGGAGCGTGGGCCCTTTGTGGAGCCGCGGGCGCGGGCCAGCCTGACGGGGCTTGACCAGACGGTCGGCTGGTTCGACATCGTGCGCAGCGTCTATGACGGGCTGGTGCTGGCCGCGCGCGATTGCTACGCCGCGATGGGCCCGGTCCCAAGCGAGATCCGCATCGCCGGCGGTGCCGCGCAAAGCGGCGCGTTGCGCAAGCTTTTGGCGGCCGGTCTCGGCAGTCCTGTGCGCACAGTGACGCAAGGCGAGGCTGGCGCCGCGGGGGCCTGCATGATGGCGGCGGTGCAACAGGGGCTTTTCCGCGACATCGATGCGGCGACGGAGGCTTGGATCCTGCCGCTGCTTGGCCCGGTGGAGGCACCGGACCCCGCGCTTGCCCCGCTTTACGACGCGCTTTTTGACGCCTATCGGGCGACGCGCACGGCGCTGCCCCCGATCTGGCAGGCGCAAACCGCGCTGCGGGGGACGGCATGAGCGTTGAGGTGGCGATCATCGGCGACCGGTTCATGGTGTCGGACATGTTCGAAGCGGCGCTGCATGAGGCGTGCGGCACGGGCGTCGCGTGCCGAAAGCTGGACCTGCCCTGGCCCGATGAGCCGATGGAGCATGGCTATGCCGTGCCCGGGATGGATGGGCTAAAGGAGTATATGGGAACACCCGAGACGGTGATCGGCCATCTTGGCCGGGCGCCAGTGCTGGTGACGCATCTGGCGCCGCTGTCGGCGGCGATGCTGGCCGAATTGCCTGCGCTGCAGTTGGTCGCCGTCTCGCGCGGGGGGCCTGTCAACATCGACATGGGGGCGGCGCGGAAGGCAGGCGTTACGGTAGTCAACACGCCCGGGCGCAACGCCTCGGCGGTGGCGGAATTCACCATCGGCGCGATCATCGCCGAGACGCGCAACATCACCAAGGGCCACGACGCGCTTCGCCAGGGGATCTATCGCGGCGATCTTTATCGGGCGGATGTGACGGGGGATGAGCTGTCGGACATGACTGTGGGCGTGATCGGCTACGGCGCTGTCGGGGCCCGGGTCGTTCGGCTGTTGCGCGTCTTCGGCTGCCGCGTCCTGGTCAGCGACCCTTATGTGCAACTGGATCCCGAGGATGCCGCGGCGGGGGTTGCGTTGACCGGCCTCGCCCAGCTGTTGGCCGACAGCGACGTCGTCAGGCCGCACCCCCGGGTGACGGAGGAGACGCGCGGCATGATCGACGCCGACGCACTGGCCGCCATGAAGCCCAGCGCCATTCTGGTCAACACCGCCCGGGGGCCCTTGGTCGATTATGACGCCTTGACTGCCGCCTTGCAAAACGGCGCGTTAAGGGGCGCGATGCTAGAAACCTTCTCGATTGAGCCGGTCCCGCCGGACTGGCCGCTTTTGAAACTGCCGAATGTGACGTTGACCCCACATATTGCTGGGGCATCTTTGAAAACCGTGCGCATCGCCGCGGCCAAGGCCGCTGAGGAGGTGCGTCGCTGGATCGCGGGGGAACCCCCGCTCAACCCCTGCTGAGGATCCCATGAAACAAGCCGAAAAAGCCGTCCGCCAGGGCATTGTCGACCATTGCCGCATGATGAACGCCAATGGATTGAACCAGGGGACTTCGGGCAATATCTCGGCGCGGTTTGAGGGGTCGATGCTGATTTCTCCGTCGGCGACGCCCTATGATGCCTGCACGGCCGAGATGGTTGCGTCGATGCCAATGGACGGGGAATACGGCGCCTGGGACGGGCCGCTGAAACCCTCCACCGAATGGCGGTTTCACCTCGACATCATGCGTGCGCGGCCCGAGGTCGGCGCCATCGTCCACGCCCACCCGACCTATTGCACCACGCTGGCCATCGCACGAAAAGAGATCCCGGCCTGCCACTACATGATTGCGGCCTTTGGCGGGACGACGGTGAAATGCGGGGGCTATGCGCGCTTTGGCTCGGCGCGGCTGTCGGAGTTGGCGCTTGAGGCGCTGGAGGGGCGGACCGCCTGTCTTCTGGCCAATCATGGCATGATCGCGCCCGGACCGACCTTGGAAAAGGCGATGTGGCTGGCGGTGGAATTGGAGACGATCGCCCGCCAATACTATAATTCCCTGCTGCTCGGCGGCCCGGTCATCCTTAGCGACGCTGAGATCGCCGAGACGGCCGAAGCCTTCGGCAGCTACGGTCTGCAGGACAAAGCGGCAAAAGCCCCGGCAAAGCGCGCCACCCGCAAGCCCGCCACCGCGCGCGCCACCGCCGCGAAGTCCACAACTCCAAAAACCGCCGCCCCCAAAACTGCCGCCAAGACCACCCGCACGCGGAAAACCCCGGCAAAGGCCTGATCGGTGGAGCCCGTCGACCTTCTTGTCGTCGGTGGCGGCATCAACGGGGCTGGCGTCGCCCGCGACGCCGCCGGTCGCGGGCTGTCGGTGATCCTGGCCGAAAAGGATGATTTGGCCGAGGGCACGTCCTCACGCTCTGGCAAATACATCCATGGCGGGCTGCGCTATCTTGAGTATTATGAGTTTCGCCTGGTGCGCGAGGCGTTGATCGAGCGGGAGGTGGTGCTGGCCGCGGCGCCGCAGCTGGCCTCTCCCCTGCGCCTTGTCTTGCCGCACAGTCCCGAGCAACGGCCGCGGTGGCTGATCCGGCTGGGGCTGTTTCTCTACGACACGCTGGGGGGCCGAAAAAGGATCCCGGCCACCGAGGCGCTGGATTTGCGCCGGGCGGCAGAGGGCGCACCGCTGCGCGCGGCCTTTGCCAAGGGCTTTGCCTATTATGACGTTTGGTGCGATGACGCGCGCCTTGTCGTGCTGAACGCGGTCGATGCGGCGGCGCGGGGGGCCAAGATCCTGACCCGCACCGCGTGTGTTTCGGCCCGGCGGGAGCAAGGGCTTTGGCGTGTCGTTCTGCGCGACAGCCGCACCGGGCAGGAGCGGACGGTCACGGCGCGCGCGATCTTCAACACCGCGGGTCCCTGGGTTGAGCAGGTGATCGGCCAAGTCGCGGGTCTGAACGCCCGCCATCATGTCCGGCTGGTGAAGGGCAGCCATATCATCCTGAAACGGTGGTGGCAGGGCGATCACGGCTATGTCCTGCAAAACACCGACCGGCGGATCATATTCGTCAATCCCTATCTCGACGATCTGGCGCTAGTCGGCACGACCGACATCCCGTTTGAGGGCCGCCCCGAGGATGTCGCCTGCACCGGCGAAGAGATCGGCTACCTTCTTGGCATCCTCAACCGCTATTTCTCTCAGACGCTTGGCCCTGAGGATGTGCTGTCGACCTATGCCGGCGTGCGGCCGCTTTTCGACGATGACAGCGCGAAAAGCGCGTCGGCGGTCACGCGCGACTATACGTTTGAGCTTGATGGCGGGGACGGGCGGGCGCCGCTTTTATCGGCCTTTGGCGGCAAGCTGACGACTTATCGCAAATTGGCCGAACATGGGTTGGAGCGTCTGGCGCCGCATTTGCCCGGGATGGCCGCGGCCTGGACTTCGGCCACGCCCCTGCCCGGCGGGGATATGCCCGGCGCCGATTTCGCGGGCTTCGCCCAAAGCTTTGCCGCCGCGCGGCCCTGGCTGCCGCCGGCCCTGGCCGCGCGTCTGGCCGAGGCTTACGGGACGCTGGCCGAGGATATGCTGGCGGGCGCGCGCGATCTCGGCGCGCTCGGCCAGCATTTCGGCGCGGGGCTTTACGAGGCGGAGGTGCGCTGGCTGATGCAGCGGGAGTGGGCGCAGAGCGCCGAGGATATCTTGCAACGGCGCACCAAGCTCGGCCTGGTGATGCGCCCAGCCGAGGTGGCGGCGCTGGCCGATTGGCTGGCGCTGGAGCAGGCGGCGTGAGCGGCGGGGGGCTGCGCACCGCCGCCGCTTTCGCCGATCTTTGCGCCGTTTCGGCCCGGCTTGGCCAGGATCCCTTGCAGGTCCAGGGGGCGGGGGGCAACACCTCGATCAAGGCCGGCGGCGCGATGCTGGTCAAAGCCTCCGGCACCTGGCTGGCCGACGCTTTGACGCGCGATGTCTTTGTCGATGTCGATGCGGCGGGATACGCGGCGGCGCTAAGGGCCGGGCGGCCCGAGGCTGCGGACGCGATGCGTTTTGTACGGTCGGGTCCGACGCCGGGCGGTTTGCGGCCATCCATTGAAACCGGGCTTCACGCGACGCTTCGGGCGCCGGTTGTCTTGCACACGCATTGTGTTGCGACAATCGCGGTTGCGGAGCAAAGCGGCGGCGCGGCGCTGGCGCTGCGGGCGCGTGCGGGGCTCGACGCCGT
>CALCPC010000387.1 GCA_937900975.1 uncultured Paracoccaceae bacterium | reverse complement strand
CGGGCAATTCCGGCATTCCCTATGTCTGGCGGTTCGACAGCGACAAGCCCGGCCGCCACGCGATGATCAGCGCTGTGGTGCACGGGATTGAGCCCTGCGGGGCCATCGCGCTCGACACCCTCCTGCGGGAGGCGGTGCGGCCGGTTGCGGGGCGGCTGACGCTCGCCTTTCTCAACGTAGAGGCTTACGCCGCCTTCGATCCCGACGACCCGAACGCGACGCGCTGGTTAGAGGAGGATATGAACCGGGTTTGGGAGCCATCGGTGCTGGATGGTGCGCGCCAGAGCGTTGAGCTTGCGCGGGCGCGGGCGGTGCGCCCGGCGCTTGAAGACGTGGACCTCTTGCTGGATCTGCATTCGATGCAGCATCTGGCACCGCCGCTTGCGCTGGGCGGGCGGCATGCGAAAGGCGCAGCACTGGCGGGCGCGGTGGGCGTGCCGCCGCTCCTGGTGCAAGACGCGGGCCATGCCGCCGGGCGGCGGATGCGCGACTATGGCGGGTTCGACGATCCGGCCAGCGCCAAGGCCGCTTTGCTCATCGAATGCGGCCAGCATTGGGAGGCAGGCGCCGCGCTACTGGCAGAGGAAGCCGCGCGCCGGTTCCTGGTTGCCGCCGGCGTCGCCGATCCCGCGATGATCGAGGCCTATCCGCGCCCCGCGGCCCAAGAGCGGTGGCGCGTTGCCGAGGCTGTGACGATCCAGGCCGAACGGTTCGCCTTTAAGGAGCCCTATCTTGGGGGCGAGGTGATTGCAAAGGCCGGCACGGTGATCGGATGGGACGGCGCCGCCGAAGTGCGCACACCTGCCGACGACATGATGCTGGTCATGCCCTCCAAACGGCTGTGGGCCGGGCAAACGGCGGTGCGCCTGGCCCTGCGCGAAGTCTAGGGCTTTTTCGGTCAACCGCCGAATGCCGCCGCCCGAAAACGCGTTCAAAACCGGCCATTTGCGGAGTTCGCGACGGCGTTTTTTCGAGCCGATAAAAACCTGAATTGCCCGTAAGGCTCACCCGACGTGGCAGACGCAAACAACAACGGGCACTGGCGCCTTGTGCCCCCCCGGGCGCTGCCCTAAGCCCCGCTCGCGTGGCCCACGCGGACGACCATCTTGCCAAAGTTTTGGCCTGTCAAAACCGCGTTTAGGGCCGCGGGGGCGGCCTCCAGCCCATCCACCATCTGCTCTCGATACAGGATGTCGCCGCTGTCGATCCAGGCGGTCATGTCGCGGCGAAAGTCTTGGTACGTCTCCTTCGGAAAGCTCTCAAAGATGATAAAGCCTTGGAACTTTAACCGCATTTTCAGGATGGTGCTAAGGATCATCGGCCCGTGATCCGGCCCCTCGGGCAGCCCGGTCAGGTTGTACCAAGACACCACGCCGCAGACCGGCACGCGGGCATAGGGGTTAAGCAGCGGCAAGACGGCGTAGAGGACGGCACCGCCCACATTCTCAAAATAGACGTCGATCCCGTCCGGGCAGGCGGTGGCGAGCGCTTCGCCAAACCCTGGCGCCGTACGGTCGATGCAGGCATCAAAACCAAGCGTATCGGTTGCATGCGCGCATTTTTCCGCCCCGCTTGCGATCCCGACGACCCGGCAGCCCTTAAGCCTGGCGATCTGCCCGACCGTGGCGCCGACCGGACCGGTCGCCGCGGCGACGACCACCGTCTCCCCCGGTTTTGGCTCTCCTATAAACAGCAGGCCCGCATAAGCCGTGTAGCCCGGCATCCCCAGAATGCCGAGCGCGCGGGACACGCCGGCCGGATCGCGGCCAAGCGGCGCGAGATCGTCGCCGGCCAGGACTGCATAATCCTGCCAGCCGCTGCCCGCGAGGACGAGATCGCCGGGCGCATGGGCGGAATGGTCAGCGCGCAGCACCTCTGCCACCACCTGCCCCGTCATCACGCCGCCGAGCGGCACGGGATCGGCATAGGATTTCGCAGCACTCATCCGCCCCCGCATATAGGGGTCCAGCGAGAGATAAAGCGTTCGAAGCAGAACCTCGCCCGCCCCGGGCGTCGGGACAGGTCCGGTTTCCAGCCGGAGCGTGCCTGTGTCGGGCAGACCCTGTGGCCGCTCTGCCAGAACATAGCGGCGGTTGTGTTCGGCAGATTGTGGCATGGGCCCCCCTTGCGCGGTCTTATGGCGCCGCGGCACCGAGCCGCGTGCTGATTTACAGGGCAAGTCGATGGGCCAAAGGCCCAGTTTCCGCCAGGCGTGCCGGGGTAAACCGTTGTGTCGGCCCCGACACCGAAAGCCCGCCCACGGCGGTGCCGTCGGCGTGAAAGATGGGCGCCGCGACACAGCGCATCCCGATATGGCGCTCCTCATCATCGATGGACCAGCCGCGGGCCTTGATCTAGGCCAGATCGGCGAAAAGCGCGTCGGGCGTCGTCTTGGTGTTCGGTGTGAACCCCGCGATGCCAGAGCGGCGCAGCAAGGCCTCCGCCGCCTTGCGCGGCATGGTGGCAAGAAGCGCCTTGCCGATACCGGAGGCATACATCGGCGTTCGGGTGCCCGGGCGGAAAAAGGCGCGGATCGGGTGGTGGCTTTCAACCTGAGCCACGAAAATCACGTCCGGCCCGTCCGGCACGGCGAGGTTGGCCGTTTCGCCCACCGTCTCGCGCAATTGGCGCATCGCGTCCTGGCTGGCGGCGACCACATTGGCCCGACGCAAGAACGCCGCGCCGGTGCGATAGGCCTCCAGCCCGATCGACCATTCCTGGCCGGCGTCGTCAAAGGCCGCAAACCCGTGTTTTTGAAGTGTCGTCAACAGCCTATGCGCGGTCGAGGCTGGCAGGCCAAGCCGCAGCGACAGATCGGACAGCGTCTGCCCGTCGGCCTGCGCAAGCGCCGTCAGCAGCATCAAACCGCGATCCAGCGCCTGGACCGTCGTCCCCTCCCCCCCCTGAGAGCGGGGGCGGCCACGGGGCTTTTTGGTGGGTGCGCCATCGGGCATCTCGGACCTCGCATACAGCCATGCGCGCAATCTATAATGAAAAATATTTTCATTTCCAGTTTTAAAGGATGAAATTGGGAAAACAAAATCAAGAAAAATCATGGCTCTAGCATATTTTTCCATTGGGCAGAAAATATTGCCAGAAAAATTGCAATTCTCGCCGATCTGCGTATGGTGTGCAGCATCTAGAAGGAGGAATCAGCAATGAACGGCATGAACCCGGTTTTCATCCCTGGACCGACAAACATCCCGGACCGCCTGCGCGCTGCGATGAATGTTCAAACACTCGACCACCGGGCGCCGGACTTCGCGGATGTGTTTGTGCCGGTGCTGGAGGATCTGAAGTCGGTCTTTAAGTCCGAAACGGCCTCCTCCATCCTGTTCCCGGCAAGCGGCACGGGCGGTTGGGAGGCAGCCATCGCCAACACGCTGTCACCCGGCGACAAGGTGCTTATCGCGCGCTTCGGCACGTTCTCTCACCGGTGGGTCGATCTTTGCACGCGCCACGGGCTGGAGGTTGAGGTGATCGAATGTCGGTGGGGCACCGGCGCCCCGGCCGACCGGTACGAAGCCGCGCTGACCGCCGACAAAGCGCGGGACATCAAGGCCGTGTTGGTCACGCATAACGAGACGGCGACCGGCGTCACCTCTGAC
>CALCPC010000386.1 GCA_937900975.1 uncultured Paracoccaceae bacterium | reverse complement strand
CCGAAGGCTTCCGCTGGATCGACGCGGACGCGGCCGATCTGTCGCTTTACAGCTTTCTTCGGTTTGGCGACGCCGGGGATCCGGCCCTTGCGGTCCTATGCAACTTTACCCCGGTTCAGCGCGTTTGGACCACAGGCCTGCCGGCAGGGGGCGCGTGGGAGGTTCTGCTGTCGAGCGAGGATCCGCTTTACGGCGGCCAAGGTGGCGGGGAGAGCCGCGTCACCGCCCGCGCTCAGCCGCATCAAAATTTGGACTACAGCACGGATGTCACTTTGCTGCCGCTTAGCGTGACGATCCTAAAACAAAAAGTCTAAGGGGGAAGACGCATGACCATAGCAAATCACCGGCTGGCCAGCCGGACGATGGCCTTCGTGCTGGCCGGCGGGCGCGGCTCTCGCCTCAAGGAATTGACGGATATCCGCGCCAAGCCGGCGGTTTATTTCGGCGGCAAGACCCGGATTATCGACTTTGCGCTGTCCAACGCGCTGAATTCCGGTATCCGCCGGATGGCGGTTGCCACGCAATACAAGGCCCACAGCCTGATCCGCCATTGCCAAAGGGGGTGGAGCTTTTTTCGGGCCGAACGCAACGAATATCTCGACATTCTGCCGGCCAGTCAGCGCGTGGCCGAGAACAAATGGTACCTCGGCACCGCTGACGCCGTGGCGCAAAACATCGACATCGTCGACAGTTATGGTGTCGATTACGTGCTGATCCTGGCCGGCGATCACATCTACAAAATGGATTATGAGTTGATGATCCGCCAGCATGTCGAAACGGAGGCGGACGTGACTGTCGGTTGCCGTGGCCTTCGGCGTCATGGACACCGACGCCAAGGGCCAAATTACCCGGTTTCTGGAAAAACCCGCCGACCCGCCCGGCATCCCGGACGATCCCGACAATGCGCTGGCCTCGATGGGGATTTACGTCTTTCGCTGGGATTTTCTTCGCGATCTTTTATTGCGCGATATGGAGGATGTCGACAGCACCCATGATTTCGGCGGCGACCTGATCCCCGCGATCGTTGCGGGTGGTAAGGCGATGGCCCACCGCTTTGACGAAAGCTGCGTGCGGTCGGAGCCGAGCGCGGCCTCCTACTGGCGCGACGTGGGGACGGTGGATGCGTTTTGGAAGGCCAATATCGACCTTACCGATTTTACGCCCGAGCTTGACCTTTGGGATAAAGAATGGCCGATCTGGACCTATTCGGAAAGCGTGCCGCCCGCGAAGTTCATCCATGATGAAGAGAACCGGCGCGGCGCTGCGGTCAGTTCGATGGTGTCGGGCGGGTGCATTATTTCGGGGACGGAGGTGCGGAACTCCCTCCTGTTCACGAATGTCCACACAAACTCCTTCTCCGTGCTCGATCACGCGGTCATTCTGCCCGACACGGTCGTCAGCCGGCACGCACGGTTGACCAATGTCGTCATCGACCGCGGCGTCGTGATCCCCCAGGGCCTGGTGGTCGGGGAGGATCCAGAGGAGGACGCCGCATGGTTCCGCGTGACGGACGCCGGCGTCACGCTGATCACGCAAGCGATGTTGGACAAGCGCGCGGCGGCGCATTGATGCGGGCGGCGCTTTCTGTCGCGTCGGATTGCGCCCCGCGGGTCAAGACCGGCGGGGTGGCCGAGGTGGGGGGCGCCCGGCCCGGCGCCAGGGCGGCAGAGGGGTGGGGCCTGCGCACATTGATCCCGCACTACCCCGCCGTCGCCGCCCGCATCGGCAAGGGCAAGGGCAAGCCCGTCGCCGCGTGGGAGGATCTTTTCGGCGGACCCGCCCGGCTTTTGGCGGTCGAGGCCGCGGGGCTTGACCTGCTGTGCCTTGACGCGCCGCATCTCTACGACCGGCCGGGCAGCATTTATCTTGGCGCCGATGGGCGCGATTGGCCCGATTACGCCGAGCGGTTCGCCGCGCTGTCTTGGGTGGGCGCCGAGATTGCAGGCGGGCTGCTGCCCGACGGGACGCCCGCGCTGGTCCATGCCCATGACTGGCAGGCAGGTCTTCTCGCCACCTATCTGGCGCAGGCGGGTCGGGCCGTGCCAACCGTTCTGACAATCCACAACATCGCCTTCCAAGGTATTGTCGAGCCCTGGAAGCTTGGCGGTTTGCGCCTCGACCCGGCAGGCTACACGGCCCAAGGGTTTGAGTTTTGGGGCCGGATCAACATGCTGAAAGCCGGGCTCACGGCGGCGTCGGCGGTCACGACCGTCTCCCCCACTTATGCCGAGGAGCTTTTGACCCCCGCCTTTGGCATGGGGCTTGAGGGCGTGCTAAGCGCCCGGCGCGGCGATCTTTACGGGATCTTGAACGGCATCGATTTGGCCGCTTGGGCGCCGGCGACCGACCCCGCCGTCAAGCCCTATAAAACCCCTCCGGGCAAAGCCAAGAACTAGGCCGCGTTGATCGCTGAGTTTGGGCTGGATCCCGCGGCGCCCGGTCCGCTGGCCATCGTCGTCTCGCGCCTGACCGCGCAAAAGGGGCTCGATCTTTTGCTGTCGGCGTTGCCAGAGCTTTTGGACGGCGGCGGGCAACTGGCGCTGTTGGGTTCTGGCGACGGGGGGTTGGAGGACGCTTTTGACCGCTTGAACGCGCATCCCCGGATCGGCGTCCGGATCGGGTATGACGAGGCGCTTAGCCACCGGATGTTCGCGGGCGGCGACGCGGTTCTGGTTCCCTCGCGGTTCGAGCCGTGCGGCCTGACGCAGCTTTACGGCCTGCGCTACGGTGCGGTTCCGGTGGTGGCGCGCACCGGCGGGCTGGCCGATACCGTGATCCATGCCAACACCGCCGCGCTGCGCGCGGGCGTGGCGACGGGTCTGCAGTTCCACCCCGTCACCGCCGACGCGCTGGCCGCAAGCCTGACCCGCCTGACCGCGCTTTATCAAGAGCCGAAGGTCTGGGCAAAGATGCAGCGCACAGGCATGGCGCAGGCCGTGGGTTGGGACCGCGCCGCCGCGCAATACGCAGCGCTCTATCGCGGGCTCGCGGACTAGAGGATGCGGACGGGGCCCAAGATCGCGCCGGGTTGGGAGGCGCCGCTTGGCCCGGTGCCAACGGGCGAGGGCGTGCATTTCAGCGTGACCTCTGCGCACGCGACGCGCATGGAACTGTGCCTTTTCGATCCCGAGGGGCAGGAGACGCGCGCCGATCTGCAGCCTGGGCCGGGGCATGTCTGGTCCGGCCACGCGCTGGGGATCGGACCCGGGCAACGCTATGGTTTTCGGGCGCACGGGCCATACCAGCCCGAAGCGGGCCATCGCTTTAACCCCGCCAAACTGCTGCTCGACCCTTATGCGCGCGCGGTCGAGGGCCCGATGATCTGGTCGGAGGCGCTGACCGGCGATGCCGGCGGCTTTGCCGACCCCCGCGACAGCGCAGCGGTGGCCCCGCGGGGCATCGTCACGCCCATCCTGCCCGATTACGATGGCGCGCGGCCCCACACGCCCTGGTCCGAGACGGTGATCTACGAAGCGCATGTGAAGGGCCTGACCGCCGCGCGGCCCGGCCTTGCCGCGCCCGGCACGCTGAGCGCGCTTGCCGATCCCGCGATGCTGGAGCATTTGCGCACGCTCGGCGTTACCGCGATTGAGCTTTTGCCGGTCCACGCATTTCTGACCGATGGCTTTCTGGTCGCGCGCAATCTGACCAATTATTGGGGCTACCAAACGCTGAATTTCTTCGCCCCGCATCCCGCCTACCTTGCCGGGCAGGGGCCAGAGGCGTTCCGCGAGACGGTGCAGGCGTTTCACGCGGCGGGGATCGAGGTTATTCTCGACGTCGTCTACAACCACACATGCGAGGCCGATGCGGGGGGGCCGACGCTGTCGTTTCGCGGGCTGGACAACGCCCGCTACTACCGGCTGTTGCCGGGGGGGGCCTATGACAACGTGACCGGGACGGGCAACGCGCTCGATTGCGACAGCCCGCCAGTGCAACGGCTGATCCTCGACAGTCTGCGGTATTGGGTGACGAAAATGGGCGTCGACGGGTTCCGTTTCGCCCTTGGCGCGACGCTTGGTCGGACCGCGACGGGGCGCAGCGCGCGGGCGGGGCTGTTCGACGCGCTTTGCCAGGATCCGGTGTTGCGGCGGGTCAAACTGATCGCAGAACCCTGGGATATCGGGCCTGGCGGGTACCGATTGGGCGGTTTCCCGCACCCGTTTGCAGAGTGGAACGACAGGTTCCGCGACACGGCGCGGCAGTTCTGGCGTGGCGACGACGGTGTGGCGCCGGCCTTGGCCGATGCGCTGACGGGATCGGCAGGGATCTTCGACCGGGCCGGGCGGCCGGCCACCGCGTCGGTCAATTTTGTCACTGCGCATGATGGCTTTACGTTGGCCGACCTCACAGCCTATGCCGAACGCCAGAACGCGGCGAACGGCGAGGACGGGCGCGATGGCCATGCCGCCAACTATTCCCAGGCGCTGGGCGGTGCGGGGCCACAGGCCGATCCCGCCACCCGCGCCCTGCGGCGGCGGCGGATGATCAACCTTTTGGCCACGCTTCTGACCGCGCAGGGCACACCGATGCTGTTGGCGGGCGATGAGCGTGGCAACAGCCAAGGCGGCAACAACAACACCTATGCCCAGGACAACCCGACAGGCGGGGTCGATTGGGCCGCCGACCCCGATCTGCGCGAGACGGTCGCGGCGCTGACCGCGCTGCGCCGGACGTTGCCGGTTTTGCGCCAGACCGCGTTTCTGCACGGCAAGCACGATGCCAATGGGCAGCCCGACCTGACCTGGTGGCATGAAACGGGCCGGGCGATGCAAAGCGCCGATTGGGAGGTGCCGGATCTGCGGCACCTGATGCTGCATCTGCGCCGCGCGGCCACGGCCCCACCGTCGGCGGCACAGATGACGCCCGGTCTTCTGATACTGCACGCCGGGCCGACGCTGACAGCGCGGCTGCCGACCGGCGACAGCTCCAACGACAAATCCAACCCAGCAGAGCCC